>DASURJ010000889.1:0-14650 GCA_036280115.1 Gemmatimonadaceae bacterium | reverse complement strand
GCGATCCGCCTTCCGCCGTGCATCGTACTGCGCGAGATCCTCGAACGGCTGCGCCGCGCCCTGCAGATGGAACTCCCACCCTGCTACGTCGTTCGCCACTCGAATCGTGCGCTCGCGGTTGCTCGAGCCGATCTGATGGGGCGCATGTATCGTCAGCTCGACGGCGCCCCATGTACCGCGCGACGGACTACCGGGCCGAGCACGCGTGGCGGTATTCGGAATGGCGATGCAATCGAGGGCGCGGCATTGCAACCGCTCCGCCATGTAAGCGGCTATCGGCGGGCGATTGCCGCTCGCGTCGTTCCCGAACACCGCGGTCCATTCGGACCGGGTCGACTGGAACAGGACACGAGAACAGGCCAAGTCGAGAGGCTGTAGCGCCTGGAGTGCTTCCTCGAGTCCAGCGTCGAGCCGCCTCGAACGCACGCGATGCAGGATGACCCGTTGCCAGCGCGTGTAGGAACGCACGACGTCCTCGAGCGGCGCTTGGAGAAAGCTCCAGCTGAACGTGAGTGGAGCGAGCCGGTTGTCGAGGAGATACGGCATCTGGACGTCGGGCCGCGACTGGAATCCGCCTCCAGGTCAGGAGGACGAGCATACGACGATCGAAACGGGGAGTTGTCAGGATGACCCGAGGCGACTTTCCGTGGCGTGCCGTCAGAGCGCGCCCTCCTGCCACGGTCCCCAGATCGCGAGCGTCATCCCCCGAGACGCGCCGGCGTCGATCGTGGAGCCCATGACGTTCAGGAAGAGCGTCCGGCCGTCGGGGCTGAAGCACGCGCCCGCGAACTCGTCGTTGTTCGCGAGGTTCTTCGCGAAGTCGAAGATCCGCCCGTCGCGGGTGAGCCCCCGGATGTATTGCTCCCCCGACCCGTCCTCGCAGATGACCACCCCGCCGCGCGGGCTCACGGTTAGGTTGTCGGGGCCGTCGAGCACATCCGCCGACGGCGACTCGAAGACGAGCGTCAGCTCGCCGCCGTCCGCCCCCGCCGCCCGGTATTGCCACACCTGCCCGCGCCCCGCGTCGCCGCCGTTGGTGGCGTGGAAGTAGATGCTGCGGTCACCGTACCAGCACCCCTCGAGCCGCGAAAATCGCGCGCCCCCGCGGTCGTACCCCTGCGCGAAGACGCCATGCGAGTCCCACACGGAGTTCCGGTCCGGATCCTCGATGTCCACCCACACCACCGGTAGCCGTTCTCCCATCCGCTGGCCCTGCGAGAGGTCCACGTTGCGCCGTCCCGCGATGGCGAGCATCTGCAGCCGGCCGCCGGCGCGGAGGACGCCGCGCTGCGCCGGGATGAAGCGGTAGAACCCGGCCAGGAGCCGGTCCTCCGTCTCGTACACGATCCCGCTCTCGGCGTCCACCGCGACCGCCTCGTGCACGAACCGCCCCATCGCCTTGAGCGGCACCGCCTCGACCTCGTCCTCGGCGGCCGCCGGCACCTCGAAGATGTAGCCGTGTTGCGCCCCCCACCCCTGCACCGGCCCGTCGGTGGTCTCCTCACAGGAGAGCCACGAGCCCCACGGCGTGGGGCCGCCGGCGCAGTTGATGATCGTGCCGTTGAGGCTCACGAAGTCGCGCACGAGCGTCGCCGACCCGTCGGGCGCGAGGCGAACCTCGAGCGAGGTACACCCACCGCCTCCGCGCGGGTCGTAGGCGCGGGACGCGTCGCCCTTCACCTTGGCGGTGAGCGGGTTATCGCGGTTCTCGTGGTTGCGGATGAGCCGCACGTTCCCGTTAGGCAGCGGGAAGGCCGCCATCCCGTCGAACGCGTTCGGGGTGGGGTTCCCGTCCGACATCGGCTTCCCGGCGGTGCTCAGTACCGCGTACGCGAACCCGGCGGGAAGCGCGAGCTCGGCGCCGGCGGGCTGGATCGGGCCGTACCCTCCCTCCCCGCGTTCGGCGCGACGTGGCGACGATGCTCCGCGGCCACCCGGCGCGCCCGACATGGTAGCGCAGGCCACGAGCCCCTGCAGCGACGGGGCGAGCGCGGTGGCGCCAGCCACGCGCGTCGCGCGACGGAGGAAGTCGCGACGGCTGGATGAGGCTTTGGCGTCGATTCGGTGGTCGTCCATGGGAGATGCAGTAGTAGAGAGACCAGTTCCCCACGATCGCGGCTCCGGTCAGGACCACGCAGGGGCTATCGCGTTTCGATATCGATGTTCGATAATAGCGACGCGATGCGCTCCGGCAACGACCAACGACTTGTCGCGGCCCCCGGCCCAGGGGTCCCTCTTACGCGACGGGCGCGATTCCTCGACGACGCGGCCTGCGGCCGCTTCGCTCGGGATGACAACGTGACGTCTTAGGTTCCCGTCCCGGCCAGGGTGGCGTCGTCAGGCAACGGCGCGAGCGGGGGGTCGAAGTCGAATCCGAACAGCTTCGGATTGGCGCAGATGACCGCGGCCGCAACGACCCGGAACACGTAGTTGTAGGTCTCGCTCGGAATCTCGCTCCGGTGATTCTCCAGCACCGCCCAGAAATTCCGTTTCGACGGAGAGCCCGGGAGCGTCCGGATCAACCGCAGTAACCGCGTCTCGCCCATGTTGTATGACGCCATGACGAGCAGCCCCGAGGCCTGGGCGTCGGTCGTGTAGAGGTCCTGCAGGTAACGCGCTGCGGCCGTCGTGGCCTTCGTCACGTTATGCCGCTCGTCGGAAGGATCGTACCGACGCTCGCCCTGGAGCGGACCCAGGCGCAGGCCGTACGCCTCGGCCGTTGGCGGGATGATCTGCCACATTCCCTTGGGGATCCCGAAGCGCGTCGACGGGCCGACGGCCCTGGGATCGAACTCGCTCTCCTGCAGGGCGAGATACAGGAACTCACGCGGCAGATGGTGCTGCGCGAGAATGTCGGAGACACGCGGACCGAGACCCTGGGCATTCGCCCGGGCGACGCTCGCGCGCAGCTGCTCGGGGTCCCAGCGCTTGATGTACTTGCGAACCTCATCCACGAAGCCGCGCGGCACGGTCGCTTCGGACTCGCCGAGCCGGTGGATGGTCTGGTAGATCAGCTTGACGTCTTCGGGAGTCCGGTCGCTGTAGATCCGCAGCGTCTTGAGCAGGTCGGCGTATTGGGCCTGAAGTCGCGCGCGCCGCTCCAGTAACGACGAGTCGGGACCGGCGGTCGCCTCGAGGCGTCGCACATCCAGCTCGAGCGCCTTCATCGTGTAGAACACCTCGCCCGCGGCTGCACGTAAAGCGCGAACGCGTCGCTCCTGCCACCACGCCGTTCCGGCTGCCGCCGCGGCAATCACGACGAGCAGCACGACCGCCCTGCGAAGGTTGCGGGTGCGCTGCAACCAGGACCGCGTCTCTTTCTGGAGATGCTGCTGGATGGCGATGCGGATGAGACCCGTGCGGGTCGACATGTCTTCGGGCGGCTCATCGCCCAGATACCGGTCGATGATGTCGGGCGTACGGATCTCTTCCGTCACGGCGAGTGCCGCCAGGCCGGGTATCGTTAGGCGGAGCTCCGGGCCACCGACCCCCAATCGAACCGACGTGTCAGGACCGAGTGGCGCGCGAGTGACCCGTTCCCCGCCCACGAACGTCCCGTTGGTGCTGCCGAGGTCGACGATCTCCCACCCCTCCGGAGTTTTTCGCAGCTCGACGTGCTCGGCGCTCACCGTGCCGTCGGTGAGGACGATCGCGCTCGTCTCGGCGCGACCGATGCGAACCGTGTCCGCGAAGCGGAGGATCTCGGTGCTGCCGGGCGTGGCGACGTGTATCTCGCTCGACATGTGTTGTGTGGACGGAGCCGTACGGCGTCTCGGGTGCCTGCCGCTATGATCTGACGCACACTGAGGGGGCAACGTCATCCGCTCGCCGGGCGATAGTGATCGGCATCACCATCGCCCGGGTACTCGCCCGGCACCGCGTCGTTAGGCGCCTTCGGTGCCGTCGGCCGTGCTACTCGAACTTCGCCACGATGGACCGGCGCGAATGGACACCGAGCTTCGCAAAGATGTTCTCGACATGATGCCGCACCGTGTGCGGGCTCACGTCGAGCTGCTCGGCAATCTCCCGGTTCGTCGCTCGCCGCGCGAGCAACCGCGTGATCTCCGCCTCGCGCCTGGTCAGTCCGAACCGACCGAGGCTCAGCTCCGTGTTGACCTCGCGTTCGCGGGCGAGGCGCATGGTCACTCCCGCCTTGAGCGCCGGGAGCAGGAGTTTGAGTAGCGCTCCCGCCGCGTGTCTCGGACTCGAGCGTCGCGACCGTACTGACGTCTGCGCGTTGCCGTAGGTGACGCAGAGCGCGACGTGTCCGCCGTCGAACGACCAGTCGACATTCTCGCTGTCGCTCATCCGGCCGGGCGTCAGCACCTCTCCGATCAAGGCCGACCGCCGCAACGCCTCCGGACGTCCGGCGGCCGCGCGCCAGAATGCGCGGAGCCTGCTCCACACCTCGGCACCCGATTGCAGCCGCTCTCGCTCAGCCTCCTGCAGCCACGGATCCGGCGGCAGATCGGGCAGTCTTCCGAAGAGGGTCTGGATCGCGCGCTGCGGCTGCGCCGAGATGTTCATCGCATGAACGTGCATCGGCACCCCGAGGCGCGGCACCCCGAACACGACATGATCGCCGTCGAGCAATTCCGCGACCGACGACTCGACCTGAGAACGCCAATCGTCGCAGCGCTCGTGCGCGAGCGGCGACAGGATCGTCGTCAGCGCGCGGTCGAACCGCTCGAGATCTACTGCTCGCAACGCGAGGCTCATCGCACCCGACCTTCCGCGTATTGGACGATTCGTCCGATCCAGGATACGGCGTCGCGACCCCACACGCATGGGACGGTTCGTCCGATCCGAACGTAGCGCGCGCCATTCATCTTCTCAACGCCGCTGCGCTGGCCGATAGCGAACTCCGCCTGATCGCCTACATGGGAGCAGATCCATGAGAGCACTCCGCATACAGACCCGTCCACTCCGTTTCCTCACGACGGCAGCCGTCATGATGGGCTGCGATGGAGCGGTCGCTGCGTCGACCTCGTCCGAGCCTCCTCGCGATCGCGCGTACTCGATTGTGCCGGCACCGCAGGCCTCGTCCGTCCAGTCACGGAAGATCGTTGGCGCGGGGGGGATCATGCTTTCCGTCTACGAGGCGGGAACCCCGGGCGCGCGCGCGATCGTGTTCATCCACGGGTTCAGCCAGAGCTTCATGACCTGGGATGCGCAGCTCGGCGGCTTGGGAAATTCGTTTCGCCGAATCGCCTACGACCTCCGCGGCCATGGCGCCTCGGACAAACCACTGGACGCCGACCGCTACACGGATGCATCACTCTGGGCCGACGACCTCGCCGCGGTAATCCAGACGCACAATCTCGAGCGGCCGGTGCTCGTCGGATGGTCCTACGGCGGCTACGTCATCGCGGACTACGTGCGCAAGTTCGGCGACGCGGGGCTCGGCGGACTGGTGTTCGTCGGGGTCTCGACGAAGAACGGCACGTCCGACGCGGCGAGTTTTCTTTCCGAAGACGTACTCGCGATCTTCGGTGACATCCTGTCGGCCGACCTGCGCGCCAGCATGAAAGGCAGCCGGGCGCTCGCGGCGCTGTTCGCGCGGGACCGATCCGACGAGTGGGAGATCGCGTTCGGGAGCGCGATGATCGTACCGCCGCCAATCCGGGTTGCGATGTTCAACCGCGTCCTCGACAACGACGACGTGCTCGCGAGCATTCGCGTGCCGACGCTCGTCGTGCATGGCCGCAACGATCGCGTCGTGAAGTTGAGTGCGGCACAGCACACCGCCAGAATGGTCCCGCACGCGACGCTGCTGGTGTATCCCGGCGTCGGTCACGCTCCGCATCTCGAGGTCCCGACGCGCTTCAACCGCGATCTGGCCGAGTTCGTGCGTTCCATTCGGTAGTCACGCTGAAGGAACCTGGCATGTCGAAGGTAGTCGCAATCATGTCCATGTCGCTGGACGGCTACGTGGCCGACCGCAACGATGGCGTCGCCGAAGTGTTCGACTGGTACTTCGCCTCGGGTGACGTCGAATTCCACACTGGAGGCTCGGACCCCATGACGTTCAAGGTGTCCGCGCCGAGCGCCGAGCACCTCCGCGGGCTCTGGTCCGAACTTGGTGCCGTGCTCACCGGTCGGCGCACGTTCGACGTCGCCCAGGGCTGGGGCGGTAATCACGCGTGGGGTCCGGCATTCGTACTGACGCACGAGATCCCCGCGGGATGGCCGCGACCCGACTCGACTGTCCACTTCGTGACCGACGGGATCGAGAGCGCCGTGAGCCAGGCCAAAGCGGCCGCCGCCGGGAAATCTGTTGGCGTTCACGGCGCGGACACGATCCAGCAGCTCATGAACGCGGGACTCCTCGACGAAATTCACGTCGACATCGCGGCGGTTCTTCTCGGGTCCGGCGTTCGACTCTTCGATCGCCTCACCAGCACGCCAGCCGTCCTCGGGAACCCGGCCGTGGTCGCGGGCGTCGGCGTTACACACCTGCGCTACCCGGTGCGCAAGCGATGATGTGCCCGTGCCGGTGGCTCCAACCACCGGCACGGGCACTCGACCAGCAGCGTATCACCGACTCCGGCTCGGCATCGTGTCATTGCCTCGACTCGTCACCACCGGCTTGGTGGTGCCGGTCGGAAGGACGGAGAGCTCAGTCGAGGAGCTCGGCCAGCCGAAACGAGAAGCCGGGCAGGACCGCTTCGCCTTCGACCGAAGCATCCGACGCCACGGTTGTCACGCTACCATCAGGGCGATACACGGTGGCGACGCGTCGATCCGGATCGATCACCCAGACGAGCCTAACGCCGGCCTCCAGCCACTCCCCCACCTTCGCGAGCACTTCCCCCGGCCGGTCGTCGGGAGAGAGGATCTCCGCCGCGAGATCGGGGGCCATCGCCGCGTATCCGCGCCGCGGGATCAGTGCGACGCGTGTCCGATCGACGAAGGCGAGGTCCGGCGCGCGCACCGTATCGGGATCGGAGCCGATCTTGAAGCCGGTGTCCTGCCCGAACACGGCGCCCAGCGCGTGCGCGCGGACGTAGGAGCCGACAAGCACGTTGAGGGTTGCCTGCAGGCGGCCGTGGTACGTGCCCGGTGGCTCGCGCACGATCAGCCTCCCACGCACGAGCTCCGTCGACTTGCCCAACTTTTCCAGGGCCAGAAGATCGTCCGCTGTCAACAGGTCTCCGGGATGGCCAACGCCGTTGATCATACAAACTCCCCCGCGCCGCACCGTGACCGAAACATTGCGTCCCGCATCGTTTCGCCGAGCGTACGCTCGGCACCACCGCCGAGTCAAGCGATGGTGCCGGTCGCCGGCTAGCGGAACGGGAAGTCAGGCAGTGACGGCCTCATGTCGATCTCGACGCGGGCTCGAACAGCTCGACCGCGTTCCCGTCAGGGTCGTCGATCTGGATCTGACGGCCGCCCGGTCCGGTTTCCATGGCATTCCGAAACGGAACCCCAGCTGTCCGCAGCTTCTCGATCCACGCCGGAAGATCGTTCACGCGCAGCACGATACGATTCCATCCGCCTGGCGTCTGGATCCGTCCATCCGGCAACGGACGTGATCCCGATGCACCAGGGCCGCTGAGCAGCAGGTCGAGCGGGCCAAGGGAGAGCGCGGCGAATGCCGGGAGCTGTTGATGCCCGATTCGAAATCCGAGCTGTCTCGAGTAAAACTCGACAGCTCGGCTGACGTCCTGTACCTGATATCTCACGCCGTGAAAGTGAAACTCGGCGAGCTGGTCGTTCGGCATTGTTCATTCCTCCGTGCTCATCGGTCCGGAACCGCGCAGGGCGCATGCCGAACGAGAACGACCTTCCCAAAGGGGAGCCGTAGCAGGTTGTCTACGACAGCCACGCTACAGTTTCTTAAATTAAACCTATTAGGCGTTCGGGGTGTCCATCAGACATTCCACCCAGCAAGCGGATACCGAATGCGGCGCCGAACCGAAGCGGTACGGCCGACGAACAACCCCGACCCAGCGGACTTTCTCCCGCTCCCCACCCTCCCGTACCTCGTCATGCTCAGCATCGCCGAGCGGCCGAGGCATGGGTGGGCGATTGTCAAACGCATCGAGGAGCTGAGCGAGCCGCGGGCGGCGCCGAGCTCCGGCTCGCTGTATCTCGCGATCGCCCGCCTCGAGGAGCGCGGGCTGATCGAGGAAGCGCCGCCGCTCGAGGAGTCCGTCGACCAGCGCCGCACTTACCGCCTCACGCCGTTAGGCAAGCGCGTCGTGCGACTCGAGACGGCACGACTCGCCGAGCTTGTCGGGCTGGCAAATCGCTGGCTCGGACCGGAGGGCAACCGTTGAGCCGCCTCGCCGAATCCGTCTTCGGGCTCGCGCTGCTCCTACTGCCGCGGGGCCTCCGCACGCGCGTCGGTCACGAGATGCTCGAGCTATTCCGCGACCGCCTCCGCGACGCTCCAGCTTCTCATCGGCCGTTCATCGCGCTGCGCGAGATCGGCGGCGCGATCGTCACCGCCGTTCGCGCTCGACACGCCGACCCGTGGACTCGCGCGACTGATCCCCGTCGCCTGGTTCCTGCCCCGTCACGAGGGAATTTCGACCACCCTACCGTCCCGCGTTTTCCCCTCCGGCTCCTGGAATCCCCTCGAGGAATGACCGTGGAACAGCTTTGGTGCGACGCCCGCATGAGCCTTCGCATCTTCCGGCGAAGCCCCGCGCTCGCGCTGAGCGCCGTGATCGCGCTCGCCATGGGCATCGGGTTCACCACCACGATGTTCAGCATCGTCCGCGGCGGCACGCGACCGCTGCCCGTCGAGAACCCCGACCAGATCGTGGCGCTGACCCGCACGTCGGTTCGCGGGTACGACGTCAACCCCAGTCCGTTCGACTACCGCCTGTGGTCGCGCGTGCAACGCAGCTACACCGGTCTGGGCGCGTTCGAGGAGCAGAGCATGAACCTCGGCGGCGACGATACGCGCCCCGAGCGGCGCACCGGCGCGTTCGTCACCCCGTCGACGTTCTCGCTGCTCGGCATTCAACCGCTGCTGGGCCGCGTGATCGTCGCCGACGACTCGCGTCCCGACGCGCCTCCGGTTGTCGTGCTCGGACACGACCTCTGGCAGGCCCGCTTCGCCGGCGATTCGACCATCATCGGTCGCGAGGTGCGCATCGATGGGACGCCACGAACTGTGGTCGGCATCATGCCACCGCGGTTCGGATTCCCCGTGCGAAGCGCCATGTGGCTTCCGCTCGTGGTCGAGGGTGACCCCGCGCCGACCGCGCAGGTCGGGGGAATGCGCGTCTTCGGCCGATTGAAGGACGGTGTGACGCCGAGCCAGGCGCGCGGGGAGCTCGCCACGGTCGCTGCCGGCGTCGCGCGCGAGCATCCGGCCACGCACAAGGAGCTGTCCGCGCGTGTCATCCCGTTCGCGGAAGTCGAGATGGACCCGAACACGCACGCCATCCTCTATCTGATGCTCGGCGTCGTGTCGTTCGTGCTGCTCATCGCGTGCGCCAACGTCGCCAACCTGCTGCTCGCGCGCGCGGCGGCGCGGACCCGGGAGCTCGCGGTCCGTACGGCGTTAGGCGCGAGTCGCGCGCGGATCGTCGCGCTTCACATCACCGAGTCGGCGGCGCTCGCGGTGGCGGGCGGGCTGTTGGGTATCGTCATCGCGAATACCGCGGTGCGATTCTTCGCGGCCGCGACGGCTGATATCCTCGACGCCTACTGGATCGACTTCCGGGTCGACTGGGCCGTCCTCATCTTCGCCACCGTCACGGTCGCCGTCGCCGGCATCGCGGCAGGGCTTCTTCCCGGGCTCCGCGCGTCAGCGACCAACGTCGTCGAGGTGCTGAAGGACGCAACAGGCGGGTCTACCGGTCTGCGGGTCGGGCGAATTGCGCGCGCGCTCGTACTGGTCGAGGTGGCACTGGCGACCGGATTCCTCATCATGACGATGACGTTCACGAAGACGGCGGTCGCCCTGCGCGCGATCGACTTCCCGTTCGACGCACGTCGGATCTTCGTGGCGCAACTCGGTCTCTCACAGTCGGCGCTCAGCTCGGTCGAAGGACGCGAGCGCCTCGTGCGCGATCTCACGACTCGCCTCGAGGCGACGCCGGGCGTTGCCGCGAGCGCGCTCGTGAGCGTCGCACCCGGACGCGGCGCCGGCAACTGGACCTTCTCGCTCGACACACCACCGTCGACCGCGACCGCCGCGGGGCAACCGACGACGGGACTCGTTATGATCACGCCGGGCTTCTTCGAGGTCGTGGGCGCTCGGGTGCTGCGCGGTCGCGGCATCGAGTGGAGCGATACGCCCGGCGGGCCCCTCGCCGCCGTGGTAAACGAGAGCTGGGTGAGCCGCTTTTCGCCCGGCCGCGAGCCGATCGGCCGCAGGATCTGGCTCGGCGAGCGGATGCTCGAAGTGGTCGGTGTCGTTCCGGACCTCCAGATGCAGGATCCCGAAGACCGGCGTGGCGACGGCGTCTACGTCTCGATGCTCCAGTCGCGCCCGGTCACGGTGCGGGTTCTCGCGCGCGGCCAGGGCGATCCGCTCGCGCTGACCCCGGTGGTGCGCGATGCGGTGGAGTCGATCGACCGGGACCTCCCGTTGTTCGAGGTGTCGTCGCTCTACGACGCGATCTACTCCGAGAAAAAAGTGCTGGACGCGTTCGGGGCGCTCTTCTTCGCGGCCGGCGTGGGCGCGTTGCTGCTGACGATGGTCGGCCTGTACGGCATCGTGTCGTTCGCGGTCGCGTCGCGCACGCGGGAAATCGGCGTCCGCGTCGCGCTCGGCGCCTCACGCGGTGCCATCGCGCGCCTCGTGATCGGCCAGGGCTCGAGGCTCATCGGGATCGGTGTGGCGGTCGGTCTGGTGATCGCGGTGGGGTTGTCCCACGCTCTTGCTGCTGCGACGGAGTTCTTCCAGCCGGCGGGCGCGCCGACGTATGTGGCGATCGCCGGCGCCCTCGTCGCGACGGCGGCTGCGGCGCTCGTGCGGCCCGTGCGTCGCGCGCTCGCGCTCGCGCCGGTCGACGCACTCCGGCGTGAGTAGCACGTGTTTCGGTTGCGGGCGGCGCTATCGTCCGGAGGGTCTCCTGCCACGAGGGAGCGTGCCGGCCACTTCTTCGTCGTCGACACGCCTCACGTTGTCGCCGCGATCGCGGTCGATGAGCTTGAAGGACGGGTCGATCTCGATCCACGCAGGGCGACGGCTGACGACCATCTCGAGCGCGACCGGCGACGCACTGATACGTCGCCGCCCGGCGAAGAGGACCGGACCTCGCGATCCACCATCACGTTCCTCGCCATAGACCGCGACGTCGATCCAGTCGTCGATCGGGACCTCCCGCTCGAGCCCCGCGCTGTCGGCCTGCACCTTCCGGGCGTCGAGCGTTAGGCGAACGAGAAACGTACCGTCGGCGCGCCGGGCGGACGTCGCGGCGGTGATCGTGTTGCGGAACATCGTGATTCGCTCGAACAGGTCCTCGATCAGTTGCCCCGACTCCTCGGGCGCTGCCCGACGAATCTCCTCGAGCAGCTCGGCGGTCGTAGTGTAGGGCGGCGTCTTCACGGCAGTGCGCGTCAGGTACCGGGAGAGCGCAGCGTTCAGCTGCGCCTCACCCACGGCGTCACGGAGCGCGTACATCGCCAGCGCTCCCTTGTGGTAGGACACGTAGTCCTGGCCGGCGACACGCGCGAGCGGCGGTTCCACGCCTCGCTCGCCGGCACGCCCGCGGAGGTACCAATCGAATTCGTGCTCGAGAACGCGGCGCACCTGTTGGCGCCCGAGCTCGCGCTCCGCGACCATCATCGCCGAATACTGCGCGAGCGTCTCGTGCAGGGTCGCCACACCCTGCACGTTGGCACCGACGAGTTGCTGACCCCACCACTGGTGGGCAACCTCGTGCGCCGTGACGTAGAACGGATAGTCGATGGCTTCCTCGCCATCGAGGCGGGAGGTGAACCCCATCGACTCGGACAGCGCGATCAGTCCGGGGAACGCCGTCCCATCGCGGGCGTAGCCGGGGAACTCGACGATCTTCAGGCTTCGATGCTGGTACGGGCCGAAGCTCGCCGTGAGGTACTCGAGCGACTTTCTGGCCGCTTCGGTCATGCGGCCGACGTTCACGCCGTGTCCCGGGTGATGGTAGACCTCGATGGAGACGCCATTCCACTCGCTTCGCGCGACCTCGTACCGCGCCGAGTGATACGCGAAGTGGTGCGCGATGGGCACCTCGGCCCGGTAATGGAAGTAGCGCCGCGCACCCTTGACCCACTCCCGCTGCAGCTCACCCGACGTGACGGCGATCTGGTCGATGCTCGTGGAGACCGTGGACTCGAACTCGACGCGGTCAGCGTCGGAGGCGCGGGGTGTGGTTCTCCGCGCGGCGGTGTCGTCGATGCTGGCGAACGGGAGAACGGGCTCCAATCCCCGCCGCCTCCGCTGGTCGGGATCGGCGAGCTGTCGGTGATCATCGTAGCCGATGACCGGGAAGAAGTCCCGCTTCGTGAACGACGTACCGTTGTCGATGACCGTGATGTCCGTGTCGTTGTTGACGAAGCCCCGGTGACCCACCGTGACGTCGAAGCCGAAATCGATTTCCTCGTCAGGGGCGAGCGCCGCTCGGAGCCGGTACACGCCATAGCCGAGTGTGTCGTCGCGGAGAATCACGTCGTGCGGTGGAAGCTCGAGGCGGTTCACGTGGACCCGCGCGGGAATGCTCATGTGGATGTCGCGAAGCGGCGCGGCTGACTGGTTGCGGAGGCGGTAGGCGCCGCGAATCTCCACGCTCCTTCGGTCGGGAAAGATGTCCACGTCGGCGCGCACGGCGATGATCCGCGGCAGCGCGAGGCCCCGGTACCGCCGATACAGCCGCTCGTACCTCGCCCGGGCGTCGGCGGCGTCGGTACTCGGCACGTACGCGTTCACCACGTTCGTGTTGTAGAAGATCCAAGCGCCCGCGGCCATGAAGCCCACGGCGCCTAACGCCATCACGGTGCGAACGGGACCGCGGAGCCGCGCCCGTGCTTCGGTCCATCGCGCTCGCCACGTGTCGTCGGTGCCCCTCCTCCAGAACAGGATCGAGAGCCCGATGAGCACGAGCGCGGCGAACCCCCAGTAGAGGCTGTACCAGCCGAACGGCGCGAGAAAGGGACCGTGGCCGCTGAAGTCCGACCAGGGTGTCGGCGGGAGGCTCGCGAAGCGGTAGAGGTGATGCTCGAACCCGAGCTCCTCGAGGAGATCCCAGGCGAGAATGAAGACGATCACGAGGCCGTACCCGGCGAGCCTGCCTTTCGCGACGACGTGGCAGGCGCAGGCGAGGACCATCATGAGAAGCGGGTAGACGCTGGCGATCGCGCCACCACGGGCGTACAGGCCGAGCTCGAGGTGGTTGTACCCCGACGCGAGCTGGAAGCCGATCAGAGTCAGAACGCCCACGACGAGCCACACCGCGATCACCAGCAGGAGCGCCGTGAGCTTGGCGCCGAAGTAGACGCCGTTCGGCGTCGGCATCGAATCGTGGATCTCGTCCAGCTCGAGCGAGCGTTCCTTCCAGATCAGCTCCCCGCTGTAGAGGACCACCGCGATCAACAGGATGATCGAGTACCCGCCCCGCACTGCCTCCAGCATCAGGTGCGTGCGAGGATGGACCGGCATGCCGAACAGGTTCCCGGCAGCGCTCGCGGCCGGGATGAGGACGACGACGCCTAGCGCGAGAATGCCGAGAAACGGGAGGCTGCCCAGGACAAGCGCCGTCTCGCGCCGCACCTGGCGCCCGAACTGGATCGCGACCGCGCGTCGCGAGAACACTCGCCGGGTCGCCGCCACTCGCGGCGGGGCTTCCGTCCGGATCGGCGGAGTATCGTCAGGTGCGCCCTGATCCTGGCGGCGACGGTTTCTCGCACGCGACGGATCGAACGCAATGATCGAGGCGCCCAGGCCCGAAAAGCCGAGCACGAGCCAGAGGATTCGGTTCCAGAGGAGCGTGCCGCCGATCTCGGGGACGGCGGTGTTCAGCTCCGCCACGGTCCAGTAGCGCAGGGCCCCGCCTAACGCCGCCACACCGAACGGGTCGAGCAGCTGCCCGACCCAGGTGGTCTCGAGTCGCGACGCCGCCAGGCTGGCCGTCGCGCTGGCCGCGAAGAACGCGACGACGCAGACGTACGTCGTGAGCGTGCTCCGAGTCCAGCTCGCGAGCGCGTAGAATGCCGCGCCGAGTGCCAGGATCGTCGGGATGACCAGCACGCCGAGACCGAACGCATACGGCGCCAGTCGGAAGGGCCCCACGCGCGCCGGATCGATCCACGGCATGACCGAGCTTGCCGCCAGTGCTCCGGCGCCGATCAGATACGCGAGCGCGCAGACCACCATCGTTCCCGCGAAGCGCCCTGTCAGGTAATCGATCCGCGAGATCGGTCTCGAAAAGAAAAGATCCGATGTCCGCCGATCGAAGTCCCGCACCGCCGCGCTCGCGACGAACGCGGTCATGAGGAAGAGCACGAGCCAGATCCACTTCACCAACTGCTCGAGGATCACCGCCGGAGCGTTGAGGTGGAGCCTGCCTGACGCGGCGCCCGGCGCGTGTCCCGTCCCCGCGATGAACAGCAGCACGCCGAGGACGAACGTCACCAGGTAGAAGAGCGGCTGGCGAAGGTGGTATCGGATCTCGAACGCGAAGATCGCCGTCCAGACGCGTCTATC
>DASURJ010000888.1:0-5348 GCA_036280115.1 Gemmatimonadaceae bacterium | reverse complement strand
AGGTGCCTCAGGCGCCCGAGGAGAGCCCGGATTTCTGGCCGATCTGGGCGGATCTCATCGCGCGGTATGCGGGTGCGATCGATCGCGTGTTCTCGTCCGAGGCCTACGGCGAAGAGCTCGCGCGACACCTGGGCGCCCAGCACACCTGCGTCGATCCGGATCGCGGTATCGTGCCCGTCTCCGGGACAGCCATCAGGGCAGAGCCGTTGCGTTACTGGCAATACATTCCGGCGCCGGCGCGGCCGTATTTCGCCCGACGTATTGCCCTCCTCGGTACGGAGTCGACGGGCAAGACGACGATCGCGGAGCGGCTTGCCGACCGGTTCGATACGGTGTGGGTGCGTGAGTACGGTCGTGAGTATTGCGAGACGCGCCCGGCGCTGAGCCTCGAGCTCGCGGACTTCGAGGCGATCGCGTGGGCGCAGGCGACTATCGAGGACGACGCCGCACTGGACGCGAACCGCATCCTCATCTGCGATACCGAGCTTCACACGACGGCGACGTGGAGCGACCTCGTGATCGGCACACGTCCGGGCTGGCTCACCGATGCGGCTCGCGCGCGTCGCTACGACCTCGTGCTTCTGTTCGACCACGACCTGCCGTGGATCAGCGATGGAACGCGCGTGTTGAGCGACCGGCGAGAAGAGCACACGCGGCGCCTTCGCGATGAGCTCGAAGCGGCGGGACGTTCCTACACGTTCCTGTCAGGCAGCTTCGCGAGCCGCGAACGCGAGGCCGTTCGGCTGGTCTCGGCGCTCCTTCAGCGCGAAGGGGTCGAAACCAGCCCAGCGGCATCTGTGAGAGCATCGGCGGGGCACTACTAGCGGCGTCGTGAGGCAATGCTGGTCCTGGACGATCTGCGGAAGTCGGTCCCGCGGGGAAACCCCACCCCGCTGAGCGTCAGGCTATCGCTGATTCGGCGCGGCGCATGTCGGCCGTGGCTCGCCTACGCCGATCAACGTGTGCCACTCGGCCGCGGTCAAACTTCGCGTGAGGCGCCTGCATGCCTCCGCAACGAGCGCGCGCTGGTGATAACTCAACGCGCGTAGCCCGCCATGGCCGGTGGTAAAGACCAGGCCTGCTTCATCGCTCAGGCCGACGAGGCGGCTCCAACTATCGGGGCTCGCGCGGAAAACCTCCTCGGGTGTGGTCCCGCCAAGTCGCCACACGCGGACCTCTCCGCGTGCAAGCGCGCTTGGCGTGCCCCAATACTCCTCGCGGTCCTCGAATACGAGCGCCGCGACTTCTCGCCCGTGAGCCGTCCACGTCATGCTGGAGAGGTGGGGTCGTGCGCCCGCGGTGTTGCCGCGACTGATGTCACCGGGAAGCCGGGACTCGATCGTGCCGGTGCGAGCATTCCACAGGAACGCGCCCTCATCGGTGAAGTAGTATGCCATGAAGTTCGACTCGAGCTTACCGGCGATGGACACGACCCTTCCGCTGTCCAGGAACGCGACGTGGCGTATGGTGCCGAGCGGCGGAGGGTGCCGTAGCTGCGCGGTGACAGCCCCATCACGCACACGGACAATGGTGAGTACCGTGTCCGAGGCGCTGGCGAGCTCGCTGCCATCCGCGGAGAGCGCGAGCGCGTTGCTGCTTCGCCTGTCGATGCGCCGGAGCACGTCGCCGGTTTCGGTGGAGACGACGACGGCGACGGCTGTGGAGCGGAAAGGTGGCTCGATGGCGAGCGTCGCCACGCGTCCATCGGCCGAGAACGCAACGCGTGTCGCTCGGCCTCCGTCGAACCGCTTTTCCCACCGGGTTGCGCGGTCGTCCAGCCGGATCAAGCGGACTACGCTGTCCTTCGTGCCAAGCACCAGCGATCGACTGTCGGGAGTGAATTCGGCGACGCTGGCAAGCACTGTGGTCAGCACGGTATCGACGCCCCGGTCGAGATCGAGCACGACGGTGCGAAGCCGGTCGCCAAGCAGGTTGATGCCACTCGGATCTCCACCGACCGCGACGACGTATCGTCCATCGCGGCTGACCACCACTTTGCCAGCGCCACCCAGGAGCGGAATCGACACGAGCGGTGTGACGCTGTCCTGAGTGGCGATCGAAACGCCGAGGCTGGTGCCGACCGCAATGCGGCGGCCGTCAGCGGACGCTGACGCGATCCGACCGCCGGGGACTCGCAGTACCTCGGACGGATGCCCGAGATCCCACACGGTGACTGCTCCCGCGCTGTCCCAGGTCGCCAGGTACTGATCGGCTGAGGACATCGTGAAGCGAGTGACGGGAGCCGGCGTTCCGATGCGCCTGATCTCGCGGCCATCGTCGGTACGCCACAGTCGGACGCGTTCCGCGGCTGCCGTCAGCATCATCGCGCTGTCGGAGGTGAGCTGCGTGAGCCCGTCGCGGCTCCCGAGTCGCGGCCCGAACCCCGGATGGAGCACGCCTGTGCGCATCCACTCAGCCACCAGTGGGATGAACGAGCGCCGGCCTGACTGCGTCCCCTCGGGTCCGCCACCGGTTGGCGCCGTGGGTGCTGTTCGCTCGCGCGAGCGGCCGAGGTCTCGGCCGTCGGTGAAGGCGGCCCTGGTTCGACCATCGGTGTCGATCAGGACCAGGGATGTGCTGTCGGTGTGCCACGCGACGTTCGAGAGCCCGCGCCATTCCTGCAGCGAAGGACCACGCAGCGATGCCAGCCAGATGAACGCGCTGGAGTCGACCTCGGTGACTGGCCGCCACCGCCAGAGCGCGGCCGACATGACGCGCGTCGCGTCAGTCGTCCGGTATCGCGTCAGGAGATGGGTCGTCCCGAGCTGAAGGCAGCTCCCGTGACCAGACGTTACCGACCCGTTAGGCGATACGAGCGACGTTTCCGCGACGACGCGGTCCTGGTCTGTTCTCCACGCCACGAGCCGGGACAGGCGACGCGATTGGCTGCTTACCACGAGGGCTGCGCCATAGCGCCCGTCGTTACTGAACGCGGCACACACAGCGCGTCCTCCATCGCGACTCACCGGCGCATCTCGGGCGGTCCACGACGGTCCGACCCAGACGCGTACTCTGCCGCTATCGGTGATGGCCCCAACGTAGCGTCCGTCGTCATTCGTCATGAGTGACGCGACCGGCTCACCCGCGTCGAGCGTGGCCATTCTCGCGCCGGTGCCCAGGCTGTACGCGCTGACAGTGGTCCCCTGTGCCGCAAACGCGGTGAGCCCATCCCCCGAAAACGCGACCGCCTGGTGTCCGGGGCCGAGCTGCAATGCTCTCCGCGCGAGAAGTGCTGTCACGTCCCGCAGCGCCGCTGCCGCGTCGTCGATTGGTTCGCCGAGCGCCTCGAGCCGCCGGACGGCTTCCACCGCCGCCAGCGCGCGACGCTCGACGGCGGCGGGATCGAGCGTGGTGGGCGCGCGCGCTTCGGCGGCCAGCCGTTGGGCGAGCATGACCTCGCCGCGGCGCAGCGCGGTGCGACGCTCCGCGAGCGCCCAGACGGTGAGTGCCGCCAGGACGGCGACGACGGTACTCGTACCTCCGATCCAGCCGTTGCGAACACGCGCCTTGCGTCGCCGATCGCGCTCTTCGATGGCTGCGCGATCGGCGTCCAGCAGATTCGCGAGCAACGTGTACCACGGGCCGTAGAACACGCCGCGGTTCACACGATCGCGCCCCGGCTCGAAGCCCACGAACGAGACGGCGAGTGGCATCGCCACGAGCTCGCATAACGCGGGAGGGAACGCGAGGCTCGCGGCGTCATGCTCACCCGCGGCGTTGTTCGGCACTCCCGAGAGCAACACCGAGATGATCCCGCTCGTCCCGTGGATCTCCGCGAAGCGGCGGATCTCGTCGTTCACGAACTCGCTCGCCCGTGCGGCCGGGGAGCAGATGACGATCAGCTTCCTGGACCGTGCGAGATGCTGGTGGACGGCTTCGTAATATTCCGGACCGGCCAGATCCTCCTGGTCACGGCAGACGACGATCGGGCGGCGCTCGGCTCGGATCTCACGGGGCGGCGTGTATCGCTCCAGTGCGCGCTCGAGCTCGGCGGCAAAGCGGACGTCCTTCCGCGAGTAGCTGATGAACGCGTCGAAGCTCGCCGGCTCGGCCATCACCGTAGTTCGGTCAGCGCTCTGTCCATCGCCTCGACCAGGACGTCGGCGTCACCGTCAGAGAACGGCATCGGCGGCCGGATCTTCACCACGTTATGAAATGGTCCGTCCGTGCCGAGGAGGATTCCCATCTCTCGCAGCCGATCTGCAACGTACGACGCTTCGGCTCCCGCCGGCTCGAGCGTCTCGCGATTACGCACGAGCTCAACGCCGAGGAACAGGCCCGAGCCACGGACGTCGCCGACGAGGGCGTGCCGCTCCACGAACGGGCGCAATCCGCCCAGCATTCGTTCGCCAACGCGGCGCGCGTGCTCCTGCAGCGCTTCGTCGCGCAGTACGTCGAGCACTGCCAGCCCGATCGCGCACGACACGGTGTTGCCGCCGAACGTGCTGAAGAACTCCATTCCGTTGTCGAAGGCGGCCGCGATCGCCGGGGACGTGACCACGGCGCCAATGGGATGCCCGTTCCCGAGCGGTTTCCCGATCACCACGATGTCGGGGACGACATCCTGGTCCTCGAACGCCCAGAAGCTCGTTCCCAGGCGACCGAGGCCGGTCTGCACCTCGTCGGCAATCGAGACGCCGCCGGCCGCGCGAACGTGCCGGTACACCTCGGCGAGGTATCCGCGCGGGAAGATGATCTGCCCGCCGACGCTCGGACACGTTTCCGCAATGAACCCGGCGATGCCGCGGTCCCGCTCGCGCAGTTGCGCGATCACGTCGTGAACGTGGCGAGCGTACTGAGCGCCGGCAGTCTCCGGTGCTTTGTAGGCGCCTCGGTACACGTCAGGAATGGCAACGGCGTGAACCCAGTCCGGCGCGCCAGTACCACCTGGCCCGGCGTGCTTGTACGGGCTCAGGTCGATGAGCGACGTCGTGTTCCCGTGGTACGCGGCCTCGAGCACGATCATGTCGCGCTGCCGCGTATAGACCCGTGCAAGGCGCAGCGCGAGCTCGTTGGCTTCACTCGCGGAGTTCACGAGAAACGCGACGCTCAGCGGTTCGGGGAACGTCGCCGTGAGGCGCTCGGCGTACTCGTTCACGACGTCGCTCAGATACCGCGTGTTGGTGTTGAGCAGTGCCATCTGCCGGGCACCCGCCTCGACGACGCGTGGGTGTGCGTGGCCGACGTGCGGCACGTTGTTGTAGGCGTCGATGTACCGGCGACCCGTGTCGTCGAAGAGGTACTGCCGCCACCCGCGCACGACGCGCACCGGGTCGCGGTAGGCGATGCTCAGGTTTCCCCCGAGGAGCCGCCGTCGCGCGGCGAGCGTTTCGTCCTTCGATGGAGGC
>DASURJ010000887.1:0-2364 GCA_036280115.1 Gemmatimonadaceae bacterium | reverse complement strand
TGGCCGCATGCTCGGGAGCGAGCCGCGCCAGTTCGGCGGCGCGCGCCGATGCGCGCTGGGTCTGCGCAGGGCTCCAGTCGCGCGCCGCGCGCACGAGCATCTTGAGATCGTCCACCGCGGCAATCAGCGCCGAGCTGACGGCGGGCTCCCACCGCAGCGCATTGTCCCGCAGCGCGCGGCCCACGCGCTCGACCGCTCCCGCGAGCTCCGCGAACGCGGGCAGCTTCGCCATGGTCGCGCTGCCGCGGAGCGCGCGCGCCGCGCGCTGGAGCGACGACGCGTCCGGACCGAGGCTGCCGGCGCGCGAGACCAGCGCATCGATCTGCTCGATGTAGTCGCTGGCTTCGAGGACGAAGAACTCGAGGAATCCGGCGGGTGAACTCATCTCCTGGGTGGCTTGTCGAGCGCAGGAACTTAGGAATCCCGGCGAGCCGCGTCCATGGCGCGCCGCATCTCCCTCACCGCCTCCGCGATGCCGACGAAGATCGCGCGGCTGACGATGGCGTGACCGATGTTGAGCTCCTCGATTTCCGCAATCGCGGCGACCAGTCCCACGTTGGCGACGTCGAGACCATGGCCGGCGTGCACCGCGAGCCCCAGCACCGACGCCACACGAGCCGACTCCCGGAGGGCGCCGATCGTCACGGGATCGTGGGGCGCGTGCGCGTACTGGCCCGTGTGCAGCTCGACCGCGGCGGCGCCGATGGCCTTCGACTGCTCGATGGCGGCGGGGTCCGGCGCGATGAAGAGGCTCGTCCGGATCCCTGCCGCGTTGAGGCGGGTGATGCCGTCCCGCAGGCGTGGCGTGTCGCGGCCCACGTCCAGTCCACCCTCCGTCGTGATCTCCTCGCGGCGTTCCGGAACCAGCGTCACCTGGTGGGGTCGAAGGCGGGTGGCGATGCCGAGCATCTCGTCCGTGCACGCCATCTCGAGATTGAGCACGGTGCGGATCGATGTGGCGAGGCGGCGGATGTCGTCGTCCTGAATGTGTCGCCGGTCCTCGCGCAGGTGCGCGGTGATGCCGTCGGCGCCGGCCTGTTCGCACAGAACCGCCGCCTCCACGGGATCGGGCGAGCGCCCGCGCCGTGCCTGACGGACGGTCGCCACATGATCGACGTTGATGTACAGCCGCTGCTTCCGCATCTGCGCGCGCGCCTCGCGACGTGTTGAGGGGGGAGTCGCCACCGGTTATGGTACGAACGCACATCCAGTGGAGAATCGAGTGAAGAAGTTAATCAGCGTCCTCCTGGTCCTCGCGGCGGCATGCAGCCAGCGGCAGGTGACGACCGGCTCGCCTCCGCGCGCGTCGGGCAATTCCGCGAGCGGCGCCGCCTCGGCGCAGGGTGCGGTGCAGAGCTACATGACCGCCGTGAAGACGCAGGACCTTCAGGCGATGTCCGCGGTGTGGGGCTCGAAGGACGGCTCGGTGCTCGAGACCAGGGTGATCCCGCGGGACGAGGTCGAGCGCCGCGAGCTGATCATCCTCTGCTTCCTCAAGCACGACTCCTACCGAATCCTCGGCGACGCACCCGGCGCGGACGGACGGCGCGTCTTCGCGACGGAGATCTCGCGAGGGGGCTTGACGCGCTCGACAAACTTCACTGTGGTGCCCGGGCCCGCGGGGCGGTGGTTCGTCGAGAACGTCGAACTCGAGCCGCTGCGCGATCTCGTGCGCCGCGACCCCTGCGCGCCGAAGTAATCTCAGAGTTCCGAGAGCTCGACGAGCACGCCGGCGGTCGACGAGGGGTGGAGGAACGCGACGCGCTTGCCCTCGGCGCCAGGACGCGGTGTTTCGTCGATGAGCCGGATCCCGGCCGCCCGGCAACGCGCGAGGGTGGCCTCGATGTCGTCCACGGCGAAGCACACGTGGTGGATGCCGGGGCCGCGTCTGGCGACGAACTTCGCGATCGGAGAGCCGGGCTCCCGGGCTTCCAGGAGCTCGACCAGCGATTCGCCGGCCGACAGGCCGGCGATCCGTGCTCCGTCCGCGTCGTCGAGGGGGGTCTCGGGCATGCCGAGCACATCGCGGTAAAAGGGAAGGATCGCATCGAGGTCGCTGACGGCGATCCCGATGTGGGCGATCCGGGGACCGCGAGGGGGACGTTCTTGCATCAGGACCTGGGCTCCGGCGAGTGGTCGGCGCTCCGAATCTAAAACATGGAAGCGGGCCGGTCAGGCTCGCATGAGGACGGAGACGATGGCGAACACGGTCGCGGTGACGGACTCCAACTTCGAGCAGGAAGTGGAGAAGGCGGACGGACTTACGGTTGTCGACTTCTGGGCGGCGTGGTGCGGGCCGTGCCGCATGATCGCGCCCATCCTGGACCAGCTCGCCCAGGAATATTCCGGCAAGGTCCGCGTAGC
>DASURJ010000886.1:0-27137 GCA_036280115.1 Gemmatimonadaceae bacterium | reverse complement strand
GGGTCGGCAACTTCCTCACCGCCCACAAGGATTTCTCGCAGGACGATTCGACGTTCTTCGTCCGGATGGTGAATCGCTGGCGCCTCGAGCGCGGCGAGCAGGTGGGCGACAAATGGCGCCCGAAGCAGCCGATCATGTACTACATCGACCACACGGTACCGTTGCGGTATCGCGCGGCCATGAAGTCCGGCGTCGAGGCCTGGAACGCGGCGTTCGAGGCCGCGGGCTGGGTGGACGCCGTTCGCGTGATGGATCTGCCGGCCGACGCGGACCCGGACGACATCCGTTACGCGACGTTGCGCTGGAACACCTCTGACCAGCCGGGCTACGGGGCGATCGGTCCGTCCACGGTGGACCCGCGGACGGGGGAGGTCCTCGATGCCGACATGCTGTACGAGGCGAGCATGTTCGCGAACTACAAGAACAACTGGCGGCGGCTCGCGTCCCCGGTGACCGCGGCGACCGCGTTCGAGCAGGCGTTAGGCGTCGGCGCGTTCGAGACGCAGAGTGACCGCCACGAGCTTGCCGGCTTCGTCGACGCGTTCGAGGCGCAGGGCGCGACGCTTCGCGCGGCACTCATCGCGCGCGGCGAGCTTGGCCCGGGCGATCCGGTGCCTGACGACTTCGTGATGCAGGCGGTGAAGTGGGTGACGATGCACGAGGTGGGACACACGCTCGGCCTGCAGCACAACTTCCGGTCGTCGGCGAGCACGCCGAACGCGCAGCTGCACGATCGCGCGTTCGCGGACAACGGCGGACTGTACAGCTCCGTCATGGAGTATCCCGGGGTGAACGTCGCCGCGCCGGGACGGCCTAACGGGTACTTCTACACGCCGGGGATCGGGTCGTACGACCGCTGGGCGATCTCGTACGCGTACACGAACGACGCCGCGGACGCGAATCGCATTGCCCGTCAGGCGGCCGACCGCAAGCATCTCTACGGCACGAACGCCGAGGCGGGCGGTGCCGGCGCGCTCGACCCGAGCATCAATACGTTCGATCTCGGCGACGATCCGCTCGCGTGGGGACGGGAGCGCAGCACGCTGGTTCGCAACATCATCAACGAGCTGCCCAAGCACGTGCTCACCGACAACGCGAGCCCGTACGAGGTGACGTCGGCGTACGGGGCGCTGATGACGGAGTACGCGCGCGCGGTTACGCCGGCCGTGAAGTACATCGGCGGCGCGTACATCAACCGCGACCATGCGGGAGACCCGAACGCCCGCCCACCGTTCGCGCCGATCCCGAAGGCGAAGCAGCGCGAGGCGCTCGACCTGCTCGTGGACCGCGTGTTCGCGAGGAATGCGCTGGCCGTACCGCCGGCGGTGCTGCAGCAGATGGGATCCAACCGCTGGTTCCATTTCGGCAGCACCACGACGTTCAACGGGCGGCTCGACTTCCCGTATCACGAGCAGACGTTAGGCTTCCAGACGGCGGTACTTGGGCAGCTCCTGCAGCCGCTGCGGCTCGGCATGATCCGCGACGGGGAGACGCGCTACGGCGCGGCGAACATGGTGACGATCCCCGAGCTGTTCACGACGCTCACGCGCGCGGTGTGGAGTGAGGTGTACACGCCGGCGTCGGTGTCGAACGCGGACGCGGTGCGGCGTGACCTGCAGCGGGCGTATCTCGACGAGATGACCGCGCTCGTGGTGCGTCCTCCGGCTCGCACGCCGGCGGACGCGCGGGCGGTCGCTCGGCGGACGCTCCGGGATCTCGACCGCCGGCTCGCGTCTGCGGCTGGCTCGGCGACGCTGAACCAGTACGTGTCGGCGCACATCGAGGAGAGTCGCGCACGGATCAGGAAGGCGCTCGACGCCGGATTGGAGGCGGAGCGGTAACGGTGCGTTGTTCGGTCGCGACCCTAACCACGTCTGGCAGGGACAGCGTGCTGCAGCTCGTTAGGGTCGCGAAATCAAGGTAACAAGTGACGCTGGGAGGAGAACGCCCAAGCTAGTGGCCAATTCCACGACTGAAACGTCTAATTCGGTTAGGGGTGCATCATCGCGCTGCAGATGAGTCGAGTTCTAATTTGCTTACACCACTATGGCGTGGTCGCCGCGCTCTAGGCCCAGTGCTCGATCGATGCGGATACAACCGGAAGGCTAACTCTTAGGCGCATCCGGTTTGACCGGGCCGCTCTCGAAGCCGAGCACCGCCCACCCATGCAAGGCGAACAATGGCCCGTATGTAACGGGACTGCCTCCCGGCCGCAGATAGCGGAAGGTGTTCTGTTCCGTCAACGGCACACCCGCAAGGAAGATCGCTTCACCCGTCTCCATGAAGCGCTCTACAGCCGCCCGCGGCATGCACAGCGCCATGAGGCTTCGGCCGACCGAGTTGTACTTTGTCGCGGAATAGTTCATAGCGATGACAAGTGCCCGGAGGATCGCAGGAGGGCCCGTACCTTTCTTCACGCACCGCCGGATGAGCCGCCACATCGCGTATTTCTCTTCGCGGCGCAGTGTTTGTCCGGCGGCCGCGATTCCGAATCCGGCGCCAAAACGGTCCCAGTTATTGACCTGGAGAGTGAACGAAGGGTCCGCGAGGGGTTTCCACTCCCCGCTTCCGTCTATCGCGTTCGAGATTGTGCAGAGAGTCGGGTGAAGGGCGGCACTTCCGATTCGAGCCGTCCAGCCCACGCCGATGAACGCGTGGCGAGAAAGCCGGCGGTCGATGCGAAGGTTGGCGAACGCCTCGGTAGCTCTGCGGGCAATGTGATCGCAGACAGCCTTGAGATCGGTGCTGGGCACTTCGGCCGCGGTTGAGGCCAGCCACGCATCGGTGGGTTCCGCACCGATCTTGGCCAAGCCAGTGTATCCAAACCCCATTCGATTCCCGATGACGACGGCCTTGTTGGACTCGTCATCCAAGAGTGCGCCCGGCGCTGGACCGTTTAGGTACGTTAGGCGCCGGTCGGAAACCTGAAACACATAGTCCGGTGTCGCGCAGTAAGGATGAGAGTCATACACCCGAGCGCGAAGCCCCTTCCATAGGCCACAAACCGTTACCCGGACGACGTATTAGCTGCGCCGGTCGGGTCATCGAGCAAGTCGCACATCAGCTCATCCAGCAACCGCTTTACGCGCTCTCGCTTCACGGGATTTCGGAGCGCCGAACAAGGCACGCGCGGCGTCGTGTCTTCGGAGATCGGCTCCCGGCTCATCTCTGTGAGAACCTTCAGGGCCTGCCTGTGCATGTGTTCTGTTAATGCACGCGCGGCACCCGGAAGAATCTCGAACTTCGCCCCGTCACCTACCCGGGGTATGCTGACCACAGCACGTGTCTGCCCGCACACTCCCTGAGACTCGCGACGTTCCCCCGTCACCTATCAGCCCGGCCGCTCATTGACCGATCATGCCCTCGCCCACTTGCGATACGCTCCCGATACCACGCGACCGTGCGTTCGATGGCAACCCTGACCGGAGTCGCGGACAGGCCCAACTCGCGCTCTATTCGCGTCGAATCGACAACGAACGGTGCCGTGAACTGGTACATCATCTCGACGCTGGCCCGCGCGTCGGGAATGAGCAGCCCGGCCAAGCGCATCATGAGCGGTGACACGACACTGAAGCGCGCTTCCACTCCGAGGACACGACAGGCTTCCTCTACAATCTCGCCTTGGGTTCTGGCCGGTGCGTGCGGGGCGATCCAGACCTGGCCAAGCGTTTCGTCGTTCATGCCGAGTGCGGCCGCTGCGTTTCCGACGTCTTCGATGTACGCAAAGGAATGCAGCATCGTCGACGAGCCATTGATCTGCGCCTTCTCGCCGGCGACCAGGTTGCCGAAGACCCGTTCACCAAGCGTCGAGCCCAGCACTCCAGGTCCATAGTAGTCACTGGAGCGAAGGGCCGTCGTGCGTACGTCGCCGCGCTTGTGCGCCGCCATGACGTCCGCGGCCATCTCCCGACGCAACGCCCCCTTCTTTGACACCGGCGCCACCGGCGAGTCCTCCGTCATCGGCCTCGAGGAGTCGTACATGTAGAGGTTCTCGATCGACACGAATCGGGCATTCGCAGACTCGGCAGCCGCAAGCGCACTGGCCTGCAGGTCCGGGAAGAGCTCGTGCCACCGATGGTAGGGCGGATTGAGCGCCTGATAGACGACGCTGGCACCCTTCGCCGCCGCACGGGATTGCGCCGGGTCTGCGACGTTAGCCTTGACCATCTCGACGTCGGCCGGCATGAGATCGGGGTGAACTCCGCTTCGATTGACCGCCCGCACCGTACGGCCTTGGCGGCGTAACGCTCGCGCGGTCCAACAGCCCACCGGGCCCGTTCCAAAGATCACGTCCAGTTGGGCGGGCATGCGTTACTCCCTCCTCCGCATCGTTGGCAGCAAGGATTTGGTTGAACCGAATGTCGAGATCGTTCAGGGCCGCCGAGGCCAGGCGAACTGAATACTTCGAACGAGTGACATCGCGCCAGCGGACACGTGTCCTTCGCCCGGGAAGACTACGTACTTGACTTCCATCTGCGGCGAACTGGCCCGCAGACGAGCGGCGACATTCGACGCCTCATCGTATATGAGCGGCGAACTCGACGGCGGCTCATCACCTCCCACGGTAATGAGCACGCGCAAACTCACGCTCCCGCGCCACGTGTTCGACAAACGCGGGTTCGTCCACCAGGATGTTCTTGTTGAGGGTGGGACTCGCCATGAGATATGTCGAAAACCTACCCGGATCGCGAAGCAAGGATCGCAGTACGAGCATGCCGCCAAGCGAGTGGCCCCAAATGGCTTGGCGAGCGGGATCCACCCGGAAGTGGCGTAGTATGAAGGGCTGCACTTCTTCGTATATCGCACGCAAGAATGCGTCGCCACCGCCGGTCACGTTCGCATACCGGGGATCGGGGGCGTGGAACGGGGTCAAGTCGAGCGACCGCAACTCGCTGGCTACCGTGACGTCCGCAGTCTGATACCCTATGGCGACGACGTAGCCCGTTCCGGTCTGGCCAGTGGCCGCAAATACAGTTGCGACCTCCGATGACGTCGCGAACCACGCGGTGCCGTCCAACACGTACAAAGCGGGGTACAGCAGCGAGGAATCTCGGCGGACCGGAGAAGTGATCGTCAGCCTGTAGGGCCGTCCGGTCACCCGGGACGTGAAGTCGTTCTGACGAGCTCCAAGCAGCGTGACGGGCTGTCCCTGTTCGGGAATTGTCCCAGCCTGACCTCGCGCTTGCAGCGGAGCGACGGCGACCAGTAGCGTCCAGATCGCCGCGGCGTGTCGGAATCACTCAATGCCCCACCTCTTCGAGCGAACACCGTAGCCTGATCGGGACGGGTCGCGATGGCGGTTGCAGCATAACGCCTAGCATAAGCTGCGGGCGAGTCGAACAGGAGCGAGCGAAGCGAGCAGTCCGCAGATCGCCGTCAGCTTCATGCGACGTTAACTGGCAGGCGCGTCGACGCGCCTCAATCGGCTGAGCAGCGCGTGAACGTAGAGATCGCGGGCAGCGAGTTGCGAGAAGCTGCGTACTGTGATCGCCGGCAGATCCTCGCCGAGCATGTCCACGAGAGTGGTTTCGTCGGTGATGACAGAGAAGGTACCCGGCGCGTCGGCGACGTATACAACGGCTCCCTCAGCTTTCCCAGCCTCCTCCAGTCTGTCGTAGCCTCGGGCGAAGTCCGCGCCAGAAGGCAATCTCACCACACGAGCGAGAGCGTCGAGGCGGGCATCCGCGAGTTCCGCGACGTCGACGAACACATCAACTACGCCCGGAATGTGTGCGTCAGAATCGAATCCCAGATGGTGTCGGACGCGGGCCAACTCGTCCTTCCACTGCGACTGCGAGATCGGCGCGCCCGGCATGCCGGTCTCACCGATGAAGTACACGAACACGAGATGAGCACTCACGCCCTGTGCGCGCAGGAAGCGAAGGTGTGCGAGTCGGTTGGCATATTGGTAGTACGGCGCTGACCAGTCGGCCTCAGGTCGACAGCCAAACGCTCGTCGCGCGTCGGCTAAGGCCTCCGCGATGCGCTGCCGCGAATGCGTGGCCCTGGCACCGCATGCGGACCGAAGCTCGCCAAGATGCGCCTTCGCCTCGACGAGAAAGACTGATCGTCGCTCGGTGACCCCCAAGGCATCCCATTGAGGGCCCCCGACGGGCCAGAACCGTCGAAGCGCGGGAATCAGAGGCGTCAAGTCTAGCCGCTCGAGGAATGCGGCGTCTCGATACTCCGCCCACCTGTCATGTGGTAAGGGAGACCGCCACGTAATCACTTCCCCGGAGTGGAGCACGCCGGCAGCCGGGAGCTGAGTCTCGAGGAGGTCATAGCGGGCGGCAATCAAGCGCTGAATCCAGCGGAGGCTTCCGCGCTCACCGTAACGTTGCTCGACCCGCATCGTCCCTCCGTCGAAGGTCGTTGCCAGCAAACTTGAGTTAGATCCTTATGCCTAACACAATTAGACCTGCGGCCGGCGGGTTGTCCAGCGCCTCCACGCCGCACAAAATGACGGTGAGCTGCAGCGGACGAAAGGCGTCCTCTACGTGCCGTACGCACTCCGCGTTAGGAACGGCCGCGAAACAGGCTTGGATGTTGACAGCGAGGGCCGCCGCCCAAGTCACACACACCGACTGCTTCACCGTCCTTGTAGACCTCGAATCGCACACCACGGTCCGCCAGTTCGTCGACTGCGCGATCGATGTCGTCGACCGGGAAGTTCAGGACGGTGAACGTCGCGGGAGTGTGGTTCGGCTTTTCGCAGACGAGCACCCTGGTATCGTCGCCGATTCGCAGCTCGAGCGAGGTCATCGGCGCATGGGCCACGTCGAGTCCATCGTGTCCACCGGCCGCATCGATGGCGCCCGCGTCCCGGAGTCGTGGCTGGCTGATCACTGGCGCCAAAGGTCCGCCGGGATTGCGTACAACCAACGCTCCATCCCCGCTGTCTGATCTTGCGCTCGCCACGATGGCCGACCTATACATAGACGTGACCAGTATGGACCGCCGATGCCAGAATCGCCGCGCCTGCTCGCCGGCACACTCGACCTTCTGATTCTCAAGACGCTCTCCCTCGGCGCCATGCACGGGTATGGCGTCGCGCAGCACATCCATCGCCTGTCGAAGGACGCGTTGCGCATCGAGGAAGGATCGCTCTACCCGGCGCTGCGGCGAATGCAGGTGAAGGGCTGGGTCGCCTCCGAGATGAAGCGCACGCCGACCGGACGCGAGGCACGCTACTACCGGCTCACGGCGGCCGGCCGCCGGCAGCTCACCGAAGAAGAGGAAGTGTTCAAGCAGTCCGTCGCGGTCACCACGCGGGTGTTGCGCGGGTCCGAATCGTGACACCGCGTGAACTGGTCGGCCGGATCGCCGCGTGGTGGCGCCGCGACGCGCTGGCGCGTGAGCTCTCCGACGAGTTGGAGGAGCATGTCCGGTTCCTCGCACGCGACTTCGAGCATGAGGGCATGGCGCCGGCCGATGCGCTCGCGGCAGCGCGACGCCAGGTCGGTAACATCGGGCGGCTGAAGGAGGAGAGCCGGGATGCGTGGGGCATCCCCGCACTCGAGGCGCTGACGCAGGACCTTCGCTATGCCGTTCGCGGACTCCGCCGCTCGCCCGGCTTTACCGCCATCGTGATCATCACGCTGGCACTCGGCATCGGTGCGAACACCGCGATGTTTGCCGTGATCGATCGGATGATGTTTCGCCCCTTTCCGCTGCTCCGCGCGCCCGCGGAGGTGCATCGCGTCTATCTCCAGACGACATATCAGGGGCGCACGAACGCCAATCCGCTCTTCCCGTTTCTTCGGTACCGCGACCTCGCGGCTGCGGCGCGCACTGTCGCCGCGGTTGCGGCCCACTCCGAGTGGCGTTTCGCCGTCGGTGATGGCGACGCGGCGGCGCCGAGGAAGGTCGTCGGCGTCACGCCCTCGTTCTTCCGGTTCTTCGACGCGCCGCCAGTCCTCGGACGGTACTTCGCCGCAGCTGAAGACTCGGGCCCCGCCGGCGTGCCCGTCGCCGTCGTGAGTCATCGCTTCTGGAGCACCGAGCTCGATTCGGCGAACGTGATCGGCCAGCGCCTCAAGGTCGGCGTCGTGGACTATACGATCGTCGGCGTCGCCCCGAACGACTTTGTCGGCGTAACCGAGGGTGCGCCGCCGGACATCTTCGTGCCACTCGCCACCATCCCGACGAACCTCGGTGAGTGGAGCCAGGGATCCTTCCGCCGGGACTATAGTTGGGACTGGGTGCAGATGATCGTCCGACGCAACCCCGGCGTCACCGTCGAGGAGGTGTCGGACGAGCTGACGGCCGCCTACGTTCGGAGTCGCGCTGCAGCGCGCGCGATCAATCCGCGCGTACTCCCCGATTCTCTCGTCCATCCCGTTTCCATCGCCGGCCCCGTGAAGCTTGCCGCGGGTCCCGATGCCGGCGCCGAGTCGCGGGTACTGCTCTGGGTGACTGGCGTCGCAGCCATTGTCCTCGTCATCGCGTGCGCGAACGTCGCCAATCTCATGATCGCGCGGGTGATCCGTCGTCGGCGCGAGATCACCGTGCGATTGGCGCTCGGCGTCGGACGTGGGCGGCTCGTGGCACAGTTCCTCACCGAGGCGATGCTGCTCGCGATACTCGGGGGGGCCGCCGGTGTCGTGGCGGCGCAGTGGGCCGGCGCCGCGATTCGCGCGATGCTTCTTCCCGAAGGCACGCCGTTCAACCTCGCGACCGACTGGCGGACACTCGGCGTCTCGTTAGGTTGTGCTACCGTCGCGGCCCTCGTAACGGCCATCGGGCCGGCGCTGGCCGCGGCGCGCACCGACCTGGCAGCCTCACTCAAGGCCGGGGTACGAGAGGGCACGGTGCCACGGAATCGAACGCGCGAGCTGCTCGTGGTCGCGCAAGGTGCGCTGTCGGTGCTGCTGCTCGTCGGAGCCGCGCTCTTCGTCCGCAGCGTCGTCAACGCGCGATCGGTGCCGCTCGGCTACGACGTGCGACCGGTGATCGAGGTGGTGACTGATTTTCGCGGGTACGCAATGGACAGCGCGACGGCCGTCGGCGTCCGACGGAAGCTGCTCGCCGACGTGCAGGCGCTGCCCGGTGTCGTCGCCGCGGCGAGGGTCAATAGCCGGTTGTTCGGCACGAACACCGCGCAACTGCGTGTGGAGAGTATCGACTCGGTCGAAGCACTCGGCCGCTTCAACTTCCAGATGACGACGCCCGACTACTTCCGCGTCATGCAGACCCGCATACTCCGCGGGCGGGCGTTCACGGATGCTGACGGCGATGCGCAACCGCTCGTCGCGGTGGTGAGCGACGCGATGGCGCGCGCGCTCTGGCCCGGACAGGATCCGCTCGGTCAGTGCATCCGCGTCGGTCTCGGTGCCAACCCTTCGGCGGCCACCGCGCCGTGTACGACCGTCATCGGTGTGGCCGAGAATACCGCACAGCAGAACATCACGGACGATCCGCGCTTCATGTACTACCTGCCGGTCGCCCAGGTGGCACCGCATGAGCTGTCAACGATCTACGTGCGCATGGCGCGGCCCGATGCGCGTGGAGAGCTCGACAGGGTGCGGCGCGAAGTGACGCGCGCGATGCCAGGCGACGGGTTCGCTGTCGTGCGACCGCTCCAGGACGTGGTGGACAACCAGACCCGCTCGTGGCGGTTGGGCGCGACGCTGTTCGTGGCGTTCGGCGGGCTGGCCCTCGCCGTGGCGATCGTCGGGCTGTACGGGGTGATGAGCTACTCGGTGACGCAGCGGATGCACGAACTGGGGGTTCGGATCGCGCTCGGAGCGCGCTCGAGCGACATCGTGCGTCTCGTGGTCGTGCAGGCTCTTCGCCCCGTAAGCATCGCGGTCGCCATCGGGCTCGCGGTCGCGTGGCTCGTTGCGCCGCGCGTGCAGCCTTTGCTCTTCAGGCAATCGGCAGTGGACGTGGCGACGTATGCAGGTGTGGGCGGGATGATGCTCCTCGCCGCGGTGTTCGCGAGCGTGATCCCGGCCGCGCGCGCCGCGCGCGCCGATCCGAGTGTCGGGCTCCGAGCCGACTGACGGGCAACGTGACCGATAGCTTCGCGGGACACGTCACCGCGCGAGCTACGCTGTCGCCGTACTGACCTGCGCCTGCGCGCGGATACGATGCGGCTCGCAACCCGCAAGAAGCCGCATGTCACGCTCACCAACCATCGTTAGGTGGCGACTGCGCACCAAGGCCTATGTCGACCGGTGCGCCTCCAGCTCGATCTCGATCATGAACTCCGGCTAAAGCGTGGCCCATCAACGACCATACGCCCACGCGGCGCGTGCCGATCGGGACGGGTGGATGTTATGCGGCCACCTTTTCGCCGGACGGGCGCCAGCTCGCGCTCATCGGTGTGCCGAACGAGCTCCGCATCGTCTCGCTCACCGGCGAGGCGCCGCCCCGCAGCGTTCCCGTGCCGGGACTTCCCGACCTCCCGACGTATGGCGGAGGCATCGACTGGGCGTCCGACGGACGGATCTACATCGCCTCCCACGGCGTCCTCCTCCGCGTCCAGCCCGATGGGAGTGGCACGGATGTCGTCGCGCATTCCGATGCGATGAGCGTTATCCGTACGTTGGATGTGCTGCCTGACGCCGGCGCCTCGCTCATTGTGTTCGCACCTCGCGCGTCCACGGCGCTCCAGGAGTACCGCGTTGGTATCGTGGACCACACGTCGGGGCTCACCGAGTTCATCCTGCAAGGGGTCAACGCGAGGGTGGCTGGCCCCGAACACCTCATCGTCGCTCGCGACAACGGGACACTCGTCGGAGTGCCGTTCGACCTGCGAGCACGGCGCCCCCGAGGCGCCGCGATCGCGCTCGCGGACAGCGTTAGGCCCGACTTCCCCGCCCTCGACGTGACGCCCGAGGGCACGCTCGTCTACTGGCGGTCGGGCGAGATCGGCGTCGCGGACGCGGTGCTCGTGAACCGCAGCGGCAGCGTCGAGGCCCTGGTGCCGCCGTTGAGTGGCGCCCTCCTCACGCCGCGGCTGTCTCCGAACGGGTCACGGCTGGCGGTCGAGGAGTACGTCGCCGGTGCGAGCGACGTCTGGCTCCGGGATCTTCGCACCGGACAGACAACGCGGCTCTCATCCAGCGGATGGACCAGTGGACGGCCGACGTGGACGCCCGACGGCAGCGCGCTCACGTTCATCTCCGACAAGAGCGGCTCCCCGGCCGCGTATCGACGCCAGCTCGATGACGCGACGACGGCAGCACTGCCGAGCTACGATCCGCGCGCGGTGTTCCACATCGAGTGGTCGCGGGACGGCACGTGACTCATCCTGCGGACCGATGATCAAGCGCAGGGAAAAGGAGACATCGTCGCCGTGCGGCCCGGCGTCGACTCGGTCGCTGTCCCGATCGTTGCGTCACCCGAGTTCTCGGAATACAGCCCCTCCCTGTCACCTGACGGGCGGTGGCTAGCCTACGTGTCCGACCAGTCCGGCCGGCACGAGGTGTGGGTGACCACGTTCCCCGTATCGCAGAGGAAATGGCAGGTGAGCAGCGCGGGAGCGACGGCGCCGCTCTAGTCGCACAGCGGACGCGAGCTGTTCTTCGTGACCGAGGGCCACCTCGTCGCCACGACGGTGACCACCGCTCCGGCATTTCAAGCGTCACCGCCGCGACGCCTCTTCCCCATCGCCGCGTTCGCCGAGTACGGCCAGTTCAACCGCAACTACGACGTGATGCCGGACGATCGTCGGTTCCTGATGCTCCGCCGAGGCGAAGCCGCACCGACCCGCCTGGTCATGGTGCTCAACTGGCGCGAGCAACTGCGTCCCGGCCCACCGAGCCGCCCGACAGGCGGCCGCTGATTCGTTCGTGTCCAGCGTAGACCTGTCGGGCGACAGCCGCGCCTCATGACGCTCGACCCCAACCGACGCCCTCCGTCAGGATCCTGTTGATGACCTCGATCGCCTCGTCCGCGGGAGCAGGCCGCGCATAACGTTAGGCGGCCACCTCGCGGGCGGCAGATTTGGCGGTCCCAACCACCGTCTCGGCGTAGAACTGGCGGATGTGCCGGGCGATGTAGTCGAGATGATCCTCGACCGCGAAGTGCCCGGCATCGAGTCGATGCATCTCCGCATCCGGGAGGTCGGCAAGGTAAGCCTCGCCGCCTTCGGCGGTGAAGAAGATGTCCTGCTGCCCCCAGAAGATGAGCGTCTTCGGTTGGCGCTCACGCAGAAACGACTGCCAGACCGGATAGAGAGGCACGTTCGTCCGATAATCGTAGAACAAGTCGAGATTCACACGCATCGCGTTCGGCCGCTGCATGAACGCGACGTCCGACTCCCAGTTGTCCGGGCTCACGAGCTCCGGGCGCTGCGCCCCATGCAGGTAAATCGTTCGGATGGTCTCGCGCTCGAGAAACCCGACCAGTGGTCGTTCAGTCTCCTCCGATCGATTGACCCACAGCGCGCCGCGCAGGCCATCCCACGCCGCCGTGAAGCCGACCTCGTACGCGTTCGAGTTCTGGATGATGAGCCACTCCAGAGCGGCAGGATTTCGGCCGGCGATCCTGAATCCGACCGGGCCTCCGTAGTCCTGCACGTAGAGCCCGTATCGGTCGAAGCCCTTCAGCGCGAGAAACTTCTCGATGACCTCGGAGATTCCGTCGAAGGTGTAGGCGTACGTCGCCGGGTCGGGAATGTCGCTGTGCCCGAAGCCGGGATAGTCGGGCGCGATCACATGAAACCGATCGGCCAGCGCGCGGATCAGATCGCGGTACTGGTGGGACGACGCGGGAAACCCGTGAAGCAGCACCAGCTTGGGACTCGCGGGATGACCGGCTTCGCGGTAGGCGATCTTCAAGCCGGCGACGTCGGTGGTCCCGTACGTCACCGGCACGGTGAAGTCTGACATGGTTCAGCTCCTGCAATCGCCAGGTGGCCGCGCGCTCCTGGCTGGATGAGGGGCCTCGACTTCACTGCGACCGCCCCGAGGTATTGTTCCCTCGTTAGCGGCGCGAACGTCCCGGATCTTACCTCGCGTGCTCGTCGTTTCGCAGATCGCGCAAGGCGGCCAGCAACGCCTCCGTGTCCTCGCGACACGCGACGCAGTTCGCGAGATGGGACCGATACTCCGTGAATCGGCCCTGGAGCGGTTCACCCCGGTCCACGGCGTCGCAATACTCATCGATCACGTCGAGACCGGCGTCGCAGCCAGGATCCCGCCCGGCGTGTCCGAGCAGTGCGCGAAGCGGGGGTAGCTCAGTCATGCGACCTCGTCCTCGTAGCCAGCGTCCGCCAACACACGACGAAGCTTGCCGCGCGCGTCGTGGAGCGTCTTGTAGATCGCGCCGCGCGTGCTGCCGAGCCGCTCGGCGAGCACATCGATGGGCACATCGTCCAGCGTGACACTCTGGAACACGAGTCGCTGGCGCTCCGTGAGTTGCTCGCGTACGGCACGCGCAAGAATGCCGAGCACCTCGGCGTTCTGGATGCGCTCGAGCGGTGGCGGAGCGCCGTCGGGCAGCCGATCCCACACGGTGTCATCGAGCTCGACCTTGCGGTGCCGCCACGCGTGGCGTCGCAGCGCTGACGAGATCTCGAGGATGACGAACTTGCATGCCCATGTGGTGAACCGCGCGTTCCCCCGATACGTATCCAGCTTACCGAGCACGGCGACGAGCGCATCGTTCGCCGCCTGCACGCACAGGTCCCCGACTTCTTCGCTGCCCCGGTCCGGCAGGGTGGCGCGGCGACGCGCCGCCGCTCCGCGGGCAACGCCCAGAAGCAACGCGTGCAGCCTCGCGACAGCGGTCCGGTGGACTTCACCGGTAGCTGTCAGGTGTCGCACCCACTCGGAGGACTCGCGATCAAGATCCAGCGCGTGCATGGCCCAAGATGCCTCATTTTCAACCGATCTGCCAGCAGGTCGCGTCGAGCGCGGCCAATCGGCGATTGCCTAACGCGGCGTCGCCTGGTCGCGCCGAGCCACCCCGATACAGGCTACGCTTACCTCGGAGGGAATGGATTGCCTCGCACGCGCCTTCTATCCTGCGGCGTGTCGTTCACCATTCTTTCCTGGAGGATCTGGATGTCCCGGTTTCCGATTCACACGATCGAAAGCGCTCCCGAACGCGCGAAGCCTCTTTTCCTGGCGCTGAAGCAGGCCGTCGGTATGGTGCCCAACCTCGCCGCCGGCATGGCAGAGTCTCCTCAACTCCTCGAGGGCTTTCTCGCCGTTCGCGAGCATTACGGGAAGGGCTCGTTCTCGGGGGCGGAGATCGAAGTCCTGTCGTTGACGGCCGCATTCGAGAACGACTGCAGCTGGTGCATGGCCTTTCACTCCTTGATGGCCGGCAAGAATGGCGTGCCACTGGAGATCGTCGATGCGTTACGCGCCGGTCGCTCGCCGGACGACGCTCGGCTCGGACCGCTGAGTGACTTCGCGCGCGCGATGGTGCGCGGCCGAGGTGCCGTCGGCGAGGCGGAGCGCGACCGTTTTCTCGCCGCCGGCTACACACCCGCCCAAGCCCTTGAAGTGGTGTTCGGGATGGGGTTTTCGTTGATGGCGAACTACGCCGGGCATCTCATCAATCCACCGCTGGATCAACCGCTGCAGGCACACGCATGGCACCGCGCGACGCCGCTTCGCGTACACCCCGAACCCGAGCTCACGACGCGGTGAGCTCGTCCGCCCGACCGAAACGTCGCGCCAGCCAGGTTGGAACGCTCCTGCAGTACTGGCGCGACGCGCGCGGGATGAGTCAGCTCGCCCTCGCAATCGAGGCGGATGTGTCGCCACGGCACGTGAGCTTCATCGAAACGGGCCGAGCGAAGCCGAGCCGCGAGATGGTGCTGCAGCTGGCGACGGCCCTCGACGTTCCCCTCCGCGATCAGAACGGGCTGCTGCTCGCGGCGGGGTACGCGCCCGTCTTTCGCGAGTCACGGCTCGACGCGCCGGAGCTGCACACGGTGCGCGTGGCGCTCGACGCGATCCTGGCGAAGCAGGAGCCCTACCCCGCCGTGGTAATGAACCGAGCGTGGGAAATCCTCACGAGCAATGCCGCCGCGTCCCGGTTCTTCGGACACCTGCTCGGCGACGTGCCGCTACCGTCGCCACCGAACGTGGTCCGGATGATGTTCGACCCGGCGGCGCTCCGGCCGTTCGTGTCGAACTGGGAGGCGGTCGCGGAGTCACTCGTTCGGCGCGTGCATCGGGAGGCCGTCGGTGGCGTGACGGACGAAGCGACGGCGACACTACTGGCAGACGTGCTGGCCTATCCCGGAGTACCGGAGCGTTGGTCGCGCTTCGATCCCGACGCGCCCCTCGTCCCGGTCATTCCCGTCTCGTTCTCCAGGCATGGCCGGGAGTACACGTTCTTTTCGGCCGTTACGACTGTGGGAACACCGCAGGACGTGACGCTGCAGGAGCTGCGCATCGAGTCGTTCTTCCCAATGAACACGGAGACCGAGCAGAACGTGCATGCCTTGATGCGCTCGGGCGAGCCGCACTCCATCAGCGCGATGCACGGATGAAAGAGTCGGCGACCCGCTGGCCGTCAGCCACAACCGCTGGCCGCGATGCACAGCAGGCGCAGAAGGTACGAGAGGAGGAACGGTGTGGCCACGCCAGCGATCACACCCACGAGAACCGCGACGCTGCCGGCCCGCCGGAGGGAGCAGCCGCGGCGCACCTCCGCGTCGGTCGTGAGCGCGGTCACGCCGAGCGGCGCCAGGAGCACGAGGGCATCGGCCACCGACCGCGTCGTGATCTCCGGACGGATGACGTACTGTGGCAGCGCGACGCCGAGCCACACGACAGCGAGCGGGAGCCACGGTTGGCGGCCGCGCCGAGTTGCTCGCCCGACGGCGACAGCGGTCGCGCCGAGGGCCAGTACGAGTGCGAGCAGGAGGACGAGGAGCGTCACGGGCAGTGCATACGCCAGTGCATACGACACGCGGACACGTGTTGAACCCTAACGCATCAAGTTACGCTGCGAGCGCCCGACTTGACGGGCTCGCGATCTCGAGATACCGGATGCTGGCGAGCAACCGGATGCTCCGGCCGCTCGGCAGCTTCAACGAACGTTATGCAGCAGCCACGCCGGACATGACGAGCTCGCGCAAGAACTCGGGCGCGAAGTCAGCCCCGTTCGGCCACGCAACGGTGCGGAGTTCCGGGTCGAGGCGCACGGCCGCGAACGCGACCGGGTCGCGCAGCGGGGCGAAGACCGGCCCGTCCAGGGCGCGACCCAAGTCGGCCTCGCCCTCGACGCCGTCGCTGAAGGTGAGCCGGAGGCGGTGACCGCCGCGGTATTCGACACTGAGCACGTGGAGCATGGCGACCCTCCTGACGGAATCTACTCCAGGGGCGGGATCGGGACGAGCGGCTCACCGGCCCGCGCGGGCCCAGTTGTCGCGGAGCGCGTCGCGGTAGAGCGCGAGCCACTCGAGCACCAGGGCCTGCGCCCGGCGGGGCATGCGGCCGGTGACCGTACCGTCCTCGATCGCGACCGTGATCTCGTACTCGCCGTAGATTGCGTGGAAGTGCGGCGGGTTGTGATCGCGGTAGAGGATGGCGATGGCGATGCCGAGAAAGCGCGAGATGACAGGCATAGGGGTAGTCTGGTTACGCTGCCTGTTGCTGCATGACTCGACTTCGGTCGTTTGCGCATATCACGAATAGGGCTGCGGCCGAGGACTTGTCCAGCGCCTTCATGCCGCATAATACGGCGGTGAGCGGCAGCGCCTCGGAACCACCCGCTAAGTACCGCACCCACTCCGCGTTAGGAAGGTTCGTGACACCGGCCCGGATTTAGGCGGCGAGGCCCGCCGCCTAAATCATACACACCGACAGCCAGCTGAACGTGGGCCTCAACCCCAACGCGCCGCGACTCGATCCACGCCAACCCCGCGGCGAAAGGATGTTATTCGACTCTGACCCCAACGCGACCCAACGCGACTGCTACGCCGACGGCTCCTCGAGCACCGACAGGAAATTGCCAGCAGGATCCTTGAACCAGGCGATCTTCGGACCGCCGTCGCGGTGGATGCCCCTGGCGTCGGTCTTGAGCTCACCCTCCTTGTAGACCTCGAAGCGCACGCCACGGTCCGCGAGCTCGTCGACCGCGCGATCGATGTCGTCGACCGGGAAGTTCAGGACGGTGAACGTCGCGGGCGTGTGGTTCGGCTTCTCGTAGACGAATACGCTGGTGTCGTCGCCGATCCGCAGCTCGAGCGAGCCCATCGGCGCATCGGCCACGTCGAGTCCCAGCGTCTCGTGATAGAACCTCTTCGCCTTCTGCAGGTCGTTGACCGAGAAGCCCGAGAACGGTTTCGCGTGTTCGAACATCGGTTCCTCCTCGCACGGCGTTACAACAGTGAATGGCGCAGCCCGCACGGCCGCGGCACCACTCTCAATGTCACCAGACACGCCGCATTCTCCAACAAACTCAGCCGGAGGATTCCGCGTCGTCTCCGTCCACGGGAAACCCTCGCAGAACGCGCGCAGGCTGGTTCGGGCCGACCGCGACTCCGCGAACGGAACGAGCGTAATCGGGAATCCGGAAACGCTTGCGGTACGCGCCCGGCGCCACGCCCGTCGTGCGCTTGAACAGACGGCGGAAGAACGCCGGATCCTCGTAGCCCACGCGCCAGCTGATCTCATCCACCGGCGCCTCGGTGCGCTCGAGCCGCCGCTTCGCCTCCTCGACCCGAAGACGCTGCACGTAGGCGAGCGGCGTGAGTCCCGTCGCATTCAGAAAGCGACGCTTGAACGTACGGTCGGCGAGCTTCGACCGCTTGACCATCTCCTCCACGGGGTTGGCGACGGAAAAATGTTCGCGTACCCATCGCTGCGCGCTCTCGATCTCCGCGTCGCCGTGATCAGTCTTCCCCTCGAACACGATGTACGGCGCGAGCCCGTCCTGGTGCCATTGCAGGGCGAACATACGCGCGACTTCCTGCGCGGTCGTCGCACCGGCGTAACGCGCAATGAGATAGAGCACCAGGTCGTGCCAGGTCGTGGAGGCGCCCGAGCTCACGAGCTCTTCGCGCAACCCCGAGATCACGAGTGATCGCTCGGGATGGATCGACACCGTGGGATACGCCGCGGCGAACTCCCGCGAGTAGATGAAGTGCACCGTCGCGTCCTTGCCATCGAAGAGCCCCGTCTCGGCCAACAGGAAGATCCCCGAACAGGCCGAGCAGATCACGGCACCGCGCTCGTGCATGCGGGAGACCCAGTCCACGAGCCTCGGGTACCGACCCTTCTTCCACCCTTCACGCCGTAGCACTACGGATGGGACGATCACGATGTCGGTGGTGTCGATGGTGTCGATCGCGCGGTGGACGTCGATCGAGATGCCGCTCGCCGAGCGGACACGGCCTGCCGTCTCGCTCACGATGTCGACGTTGAACGCCGATCGCCCGTCCGCGTCCACGAAGCGCGCGAACCCGTTCATCGTGTCGAAGACACCGAACAGCGTGGAGACCGCCCCATCCGGCAACGCCACGACGCTGACGTGGCGACGATTCGGCCCGGGGATCGGTGAACCTGTCGTCATGGTTTCCTCACCGTTTCAATATCGCACCAGGCGAGCCGCCGCGTGTATCTTCGTGTCTCCCCATTTTCATTGCCGATCTCCTATGAATCGCTGGCTCAAGTTCTCCCTCGCGCTCTCCCTGCTCTCGGCGGAGCCACTCTCGCCGACGCACACGCTCACCGCCCAACAGGCGAGCGCCGCGAGCGCCAGGCTCGCCCCCACCACGCTCGACTCCCTCCGGGCGCACATCCGGCGCGTGATGGACTCGACGAAGACGCCGTCGATCGCCGTCGCCGTGGCGAGGCAGGGACGCATCATCTGGGAGGAAGGGTTCGGATTCGCCGACGCCGAGCGCCGCACGCCGACGACGCCCACCACGCTCTACTCCATGGCGTCGATCTCGAAGCCGATGACCGCGACCGGCATCATGAAGCTCGTAGACCAGGGGAAGATCGACCTCGACCGGCCGGCCAACGACTACCTCGGCGCCGCGAAGATCACCGGGCTCGCCGGACCCGCATCGGGCGCAACCGTCCGGCGTCTGCTCTCGCACACGGCCGGGCTTCCGCTCCACTACCGCTTCTTCTACGACGGGCGCCCGCCCGCGCGCCCCTCGATGGACGAGGCGATCGCGCGTTATGCGGCGACCGTCTTTCCTCCGGGCGCCGCGTACAGCTACTCGAACCTCGGCTACGGCGTGCTCGAGGAGATCATCGCGAAGGTGTCGGGGCGCCCGTACGAGGACTTCATGCGCGACGAGGTCTTCGCCGCGTTAGGCATGACGACCGCGGCCATCAGCACCGGCGCGGGGCTCGAGCACTCGGCAGTGCGATACGACGCCAACGGGAAGCCGATCGCGTTCTACGACTTCGACCACCGCGGCGCGTCCGCGGTGTACACGAGCGCGCACGACCTCGTTCGCTTCGGGATGTATCACCTCAAGCATCGACTTGCCGGGCAGAAGCCGGTCCTCCGTGACGCGACGATCGACGCCATGCAGCGCGTCTCCACGCCCGGCGACACGGCGACGGGCTACGGGCTCGGTTGGTCCATCGCGTACGAGAGCGGAACGAGAGTGGTCTCGCACACGGGCGGAATGCCGGGCGTCGCCACGACGCTCAAGCTCTATCCCGAGCACGACGTAGTGATCGTCGCGCTCGCCAACACGGGTGGCGCCACACCCCACCGGATCGCCGTCGCGATCGCGGACGCGATCATTCCGGGCTATGACGTGCCGCGCCAGGGGGCACCCGGCCCCACCGTTGCGTTCGCGGCGCCGTCCGACCTCTGGGGCGAGTGGACAGGAACGCTCCGGACGTACGACGGCAAGACGACGCCCATGACGCTCCTCGTGAAGTCCAACGACGTGCTCGTTCGCCTCGGCGAGCCGGGCGCGTTGTGGACGCTGTTCAACACGCCGGCGTACCGGGACAGCCTGCTCAACGGACGCTTCGTGGGGACGATCCCCAGCGACGAAGCGCGACGGTTCCCGCATATCGTGAGCGTGTCACTGCTCCGCCAGGGCAACACGTTCCGCGGATGGGCCGCCGCAATCACGACCGACGACCCGGTGACGGGCGCCATGTCCTCGTACGTGGAGCTCACGAAGAAGTAGCACGGCGGTGTCATGCCGAGCGGAGCGTCCGCCGGGGCCGACTGATCACGGCTGATGGAGTAGCATCCACGACGTCCCGAACCGGTCGCGCAGCATGGCGAACCGATTGGCAAACGGTGTTTGCTCCATCTTCATGAACACCTCGCCCGCATTCGTGAGCAGGTCGTACACCCGCTCCGCCTCCGTTTCCGTATCCAGTGTCAGTGCGAGGTATGCGCTTCGCATCGGTTCACTCTGCGGGATGTCCGCGCCCATGAGCACCGTCGTACCGAGCTCGATGCGGGCGTGCAGGACCTTGTCCTTCCACTCGGGCGGGATGTTCGGGTTGGGCATTTCGCCGTGCCGCACGATCCCCGTGATTCGTCCGCCGAGGTTCTCCTCGTAGAAGCGGAAGGCCTGCTCGCAGTTGCCACGGTAGTTCAGATACACGTCGAGGCGCATTTGACTCGCTCCAAGTCGAATGTCCGGTTTTTTCGTGGGGTTGCGCGATCTCCTGTACAACGCCACCAACCGGAGTCTTACGATGACTGCCTTCTTGAAGTTCCCCGCTCGCTCCACCGCCGCAGCGATGGTTCCGCTCATCGCCGGTCTCGTCGCGTGCGCCGACTCGACCGCGCCCGTCGTGCCGGCTACACCACCCACTGGGGCAACCCTCGCGAAGTCCACCGGGGGCACCGACAAGATCGTCTTCGAGTCCGCACGCGACGGGAACGTCGAGATCTACATCATGAACAGCGACGGCACGGGCCTCACCAGGCTTACGAACCACCCCGCCGTCGACGGACGACCGTCACTCTCGGCCGATCGGAAGCAGGTGTTCTTCCAGAGTAACCGCGACGCGGGTGATTGGGAGATCTACAAGATGAACGCCGACGGCACGGGCCTGACGCGATTGACCTACAGCCCCGGCGTCGACGAGATGCCCATGTTCGACGGGAAGCGGGTGCTCTTCCGCAGCGACCGCGACGGCAACGGTGAGATCTACTCCATGAGCTCCGATGGGACGGCACTGACACGTCTCACGAACCACCCGGCGCTCGATGAGCGTCCGGTCGCCTCGCCCGATGGCAAGCGGATCGCGTTCACCAGCAGTCGCGACGGCAACCCGGAGATCTATGTGATGAACGCGGACGGCACGGGACTCACGCGCCTGACGAATCACCCAGCGATCGACCTGCACCCGCGGTGGTCGCCGAACGGAAAGCAGATCCTGTTCGAGAGCACGCGAGAGGACGTGAGCGACATCTTCGTCATGAACGCGAATGGAACCGGGGTGACGCGTCTCACCAACAGCGCGGCGTGGGACGTGCTTGCCACCTGGTCGCCTAACGGGAAGAAGATCGTCTTCGCCAGCAATCGGGAGGGCGGCAACGTCGAGCTCTTCACGATGAACGCGAACGGCACCGGAGTCACCCGCCTCACGTTCGCCGCCGGCCACGACTACTTCCCCGACTGGAAGTAGTGCTGAACGAGGAGTCATCAGCTCCGCGTCTCGCAGTCCTGACCTTCGAGTAGCGCTCACTCACGACTCAGGACTGAACGACTCGAAACTGATGACTCCTGCCGTCGCCACTACGGGACCGCTGCCGGCATGCGCTCCTGCCCGGCCACGGGCTCGGTCGGCCGGATGCGCGCCAGGTAACGATTCGCGATCAGGAGCACCAGCAGGATCGCCCCCCACTGGAACAGGACCGTTCCGACGTTCTCCACGCCGAACGGATCGAGCGCACCCGGGCCCCACACCTGCCACAGCCACCAGACGATCAGCGCCACCGCCTGCACCGGGACGAGCACACCGACAACGAGATCCCACCACCTGCCGATGCGGATGTCCGACGACTCGTGATTCAACTGCTCCTCGCGGAAGCGCCTCACCCCATACCGGACCACCGCGATCGCGAAGAAGAGACCCGACACCATCAACCCGACACCCCACACCCAGTCCTGATTGTGAAGCACGTCGAGTGACAGCGCCGACGGCACGCCGAGGATGAACCCCAGCACCCCGACCAGACGCACCGCGCGAGGACGGTCGACGCCGGCGTCCGAGAGGACACGCGTCGCCAGCTCGACCATCGACACCAGGCTCGTGAACGCCGCGAAGAACAGGGCCAGGAAGAACAGGACCATGAACGCCTGCCCGAACGGCACCCGTGCGAACAGCTGCGGCATCCAGATGAACGTGATCCCTTCGTTACCTGCCCCGAAGATGGTGCGCTGCAGCAGATCGGAGTTCACGGCCGCGCCCGAACGCACCGCTTCGGCGAGCTGTGGATACGCGGCCAGCGCGTCCGGATTCGTCTCGAGGCTCGCGACGAGCTGTGGAACGACGGCGAACACGGTGGACATGACCATCATCCCCGCCAACAGCGAGATCGTGTTGTTCGCCATCGGGAGGATGAACCCGTTGAGCGCGGTGTCTTCCTTCTCGCGCAGGTACGCCGCGTACACGAGAATCAGCCCCCACCCCGCGCCCGTGTCCCACGCATTCTGCGTGAGCGCGTGGAGCCAGATCGTCGCGTCGCCGAGTCGCTCCCAGTCGACGCCGAAGAGATAGGCGAGCCCCGCTTCCGCGCCTGGCAGTGTGACGGCGCGGACCGTCAACACGATCACGAGGACGATCAGGATCGGCATGAGAATACTGACGACCCGCTCGATGCCGCGGACGCCGTGCGCAACGACGTAGGTCGCAAGTCCGATCGATATGCCGTGCGCCAACAGCGGCCACCCTGACGTCGCGTAACCCTGCCAGTACGTGCCCGGCTCGGTGCCGGGGACGGCGCCGGAGAGGGCGGCCCACACGTAATGGAGGGTCCAACCGCACACGACGGCGTAGTAGAACATGATGGCGGTCGCCACCCAGGCGATGAACGCACCCATCCACGCCCACTTCGGCCCCATCGTCTTCACGAACGCGCCGATGGGCCCGACTCGCGTGAGGCGCCCCATCCCGAACTCGACGAGGATGAGTGGGATGGACCAGGTGAAGAGAAAGACGATCCAGGTGACGAGGAACTCGCCGCCACCGTTCTGGGACGCGATCCGTGGAAAGCGCCAGATGTTGCCCGTGCCGACCGCCATGCCGAGCATGGTCAGCATCATGGCAAGGCGAGAAGAGAAATGATGTCGGGTGGTCACGCGCGAGACTTGGGGTTAGAGAGTGGCGCGGCGGCTGCCGCGTCGCGCGCCGAAACTGCACCGCGAAGGCGCAGTTCGCCACCAGCACACCGGCCGCGACACGCCGGTCTAGCTGTCATTCCGAGCGCGGCGAGGAACGACAAGCGGCATCGAAACGCCCTTCGGTGGGATTAGCCACGCTCGCGCCCCCGATGTACGTTGCGCGGAGACCAGACCATGACCGCGTTTGGAAGGACGGGCAACCATCATCGGGCATAGACTCACCCTGCAGGCATGCGGGATCATGGCCATCGCGGCAGCGACCACGTCGTTTTCGCAGCGCGCCGGCCAGACGTCCGCCTGCGACGGCCCCGAGCGCGCGCTGTCGCCGAGCCGCGACCTCTATTGTATCGAGCTCGTTCCGGCGGTGGGCGTTCGTGGCGCCAGCGGGCGAGTCGAGCTCGGCCGCACGCCAGGCCCTTTCACGGTCGACGTCACCGCCGACGGGCACCTTCGCTACACACCCACGCTCACGCTGAGCGATCTGCCGCGCCCCTCCTCGCTCGGGGAGTACACGGCCTACGTCGCCTGGGTCACGCCGCCGACCATGGACCGCGTCGAGCGACTCGGCACCGTCGAGAAAGGCCGCACGACGCTCCGGCCGATCACGCTCGACAAGTTCGTCGTGCTCGTCACGGCCGAAGTATCGGCCAAGGTCACGCAGATGAGCGGACGGCTCGTACTCCGCGGGATGTCACCGAGCACGCGCCTCCAGCCGCCCGACTTCATGCAGTTCGCCCTCGGCTCCGCGCCCGCCGACTCCGCCGGGCACGCCCATCACGAGCACGGGTCGAGCGACTCGCTTCGGTGGACGATGGTCCCTATGCCCGAGGGGATCTCGATGCTTCCCGCCGAGATGACGCTCAGGCCTGACGTGCGTCCGTATCTGCCGCGTGTCGCGGACCCGAGCAGCGTGCCCACCGTCAGGCCGCGCCAGCTCGTACGCCTCGCGAGCGGAGACACGCTGCGCCTGACGGCCGGCATCGTGCGACGCCCGTTCAAGGGTGACACGCTCACGATGTTCGCGTTCAATGGCCAGCATCCCGGGCCGCTCCTGCAGGTCGCGCAGGGCGCCGAAGTCATCGTCGAGCTCACGAACGCGCTCGACCAGCCGACGACCGTGCACTGGCACGGCATTCGGCTCGAGAACGCGTTCGATGGCGTTCCGGATCTCACCCAGAAGCCCGTCGCTCCGGGCGAGCGCTTCACCTACCGGCTGCGCTTCCCGGACGCGGGGATCTACTGGTATCACCCGCACGTGCGCGAGGACATCCAGCAGGATCTGGGGCTCTACGGGAACCTCATGGTGCGCTCCCCGCGCCCCGACTACTTCTCCCCCGCGCATCGCGAGGAGGTCCTCATGCTCGACGACCTCCTGCTCGACGAGAACGGACTCATCCCGTTCGGCGACACCACGACCACGCACGCGCTCATGGGGCGCTTCGGCAACGTGATGCTCGTGAACGGCGAACCGCGCTACTCACTGACCGCGCGCCGCGGCGAGGTCGTTCGGTTCTTCCTCACGAACGTCTCGAACACCCGCACGTTCAACCTCTCGTTCCCCACGGCGCGCATGAAGGTCGTGGGGAGCGACGTGGGCAACTACGAGCGCGAGGAGTGGGTCGAGAGCGTGGTCATCGCTCCCGCCGAGCGGTACCTGGTGCACGTGCGGTTCGACAACCCCGGTGACGTCGCGCTCGTGAGTCGTGTTCGTGGACTGGACCACCTGTACGGGCGGTTCTTCCAGGAGGTGGACACGTTAGGCATCGTGACCGTCTCGGCGCGGCCGGTCGATCGGCCACTCACGACGTCCTTCACCACGCTCCGCACGGACACGGCCGCTCGCGCCGACATCGCGCGCTACCGCCAGTACCTGTCGCGTCCCGTCGACAGGGCGCTCGTCCTCGCCATGGAGGCGCGGAACCTTCCGTTCTTCACGCGTCAGATCATGCAGCTCGATTCGATCTTCTTCACACCGATCGAATGGAGCGGCACGATGCCCGGGATGAACTGGGCCGCCACGGGCGACCAGGTCCGCTGGATCCTCCGCGACCCGGCGACGGGCAGGGAGAACATGGACATCGACTGGGCCTTCCGCCGAGGCGACGTCGCGAAGATCCGCCTCGTCAACGAGCGGCGGTCGTTCCACGGGATGCAGCACCCCATTCACTTTCACGGCCAGCGGTTTCTCGTGTTGTCGGTCAACGACGTCCCGAACACGAACCTGGTCTGGAAGGACACCGTCCTTCTCCCCGCCGGCGCCACCGCGGACATCCTGCTCGATCTATCGAATCCCGGGCGCTGGATGGTACACTGTCATATCGCCGAGCACCTCTCGGCGCACATGATGATGACGTTCACGGTTCAGTAGTCGGAGCCCAATAAAATGCGCGTACTCACGTCCATCGCAGTCTCCGCCCACCTCACTCTCCCGCTCGCTGCCCTTTCGGCGCAGTCGGCCGCGTCCCTATCACAGCAGGTGCGACAGCGGTACGTGACCGTGAGCGAGCCCGTCGTCGCGCTCACCAACGTGACCGTCATCGACGGCACCGGCAGCGCGCCCAAGCCTAACCAGACCATCGTCATCCAGAACGGCCGGATCGCTGAGGTGGGGCCGGCCTCGAGCGTGCGCCCGCCGGCCGGCGCGCGGACGATGAATCTCGCGGGGAGCACTGTCATCCCAGGGCTCGTGGGGATGCACGACCACCTGTTCTACACGGCGGCCGGCGGACGGGCGGCGCAGATGTCCTTCACCGGTCCGCGCCTCTACCTCGGCAGCGGCGTCACGACCATCCGCACGACGGGAGGCCGAGCGCCGTACGCGGAGATCAGCACGAAGGAAGCGATCGACTCGGGACGCACGCCAGGGCCTCGCGTACATCTCACCGCGCCATACATCACCGGTGGTACCGCTGGCTCCAGCGGCAGCATGGCAGCCGTCAATTCGCCGGAGGCGGCGCGGCGCTTCGTCGCGTACTGGGGACAGGAAGGCGCGACGTGGATCAAGGCCTACACCGACATCCGCCGCGCCGACCTCAAAGCGGCCATCGATGAAGCCCACAAACGCAACATGAAGGTCACCGGGCATCTGTGTTCGGTGAGCTTCAAGGAAGCGGTGGAGCTCGGCATCGACAACCTCGAGCATGGCCTCCTCACCGCGACCGATTTCGACCCGGAAAAGAAGGTCGACACCTGTCCGCAGGGCAGCATGCAGCGAGTCGGCGTCGCGGATATGTCGAGCAGTACGGCGCGGGAGACGATCGCCGCGATGACGGCGAAGAACGTCGGCATGACGTCGACGCTCGCCGTGTACGAGCCGTTCTTCCCGAATCGCCCGACGAAGGACGAGCGCACGCTCGAGGCGATGAGCCCCGAGGTGCGCGAGGCGTACATGCGCACGCGCACGCAGATCGACACGGCGAAGAACTGGGCGCTCACGCCCGCCATGCTCAAGAACGCGATGGCGTTCGAGAAGGCGTTCGTGGCGGCGGGCGGGTTGCTCGCTGCGGGCGTCGATCCCACGGGATTCGGCGGCGCGCTGCCCGGGTTCGGCGACCAGCGCAACTACGAGCTGCTCGTCGAGGCGGGGTTCACGCCCGCCCAGACGGTACAGATCATGTCCGCGAACGGCGCGAAGATCCTCGGCGTGTACGACAAGCTCGGGTCGGTCGAGAAAGGCAAGCTCGCGGATCTCGTGGTGCTGCAGGGCGATCTCTCGAGTGACCCGAGCGTGATTCGTAAGGTGTCGACCGTATTCAAGGACGGCGTCGGGTACGACTCGGCCAAGCTCATCGCGGAGGTGAAGGGCCGCGTCGGCATCGATTGAGCAATTGGGGTCAGAGTCGAAAATCATCGTTTCGTTGCGGCCATGCGGCCG
>DASURJ010000885.1:0-12254 GCA_036280115.1 Gemmatimonadaceae bacterium | reverse complement strand
TGCTGATAGCCGATAGCTGTTGGCTGTTAGCTCTTCCTCCCCAACGTCCCGATCGTGATCTCCTTCGACCGCTCGAGATCCTCGAGAAACATCGACTCCGCCTGCGCGCCCAACACGCGATCCTCGATCACCGCATCGAGCTCGAAGTTGATCGCCACGCCTAACGGGTTGTAGTCCGTCGACCCCACCCGCGTCCACCGCCGGTCCACCACGCTCGTCTTCGCGTGCATCATCTCCCCCCGCCACTCCCAGATGCGCACGCCGTTCTGCAGTAACCGACGATAGAAGCGCCGCGTCGCCAGCCGGATCCACGGATGATCGTAGCGACTCGGCACGAGGATCCGCACGTCCACCCCGTCCCGCGCCGCACCGTTCAGCGCCTCCACCTCCGATGGGCCCGGCGTGAAGTACGCGCTCGCGATCCAGATCGACCGCTCCGCCGAGACCGCCTGGATCTGCAGCGCGCGCGACACACGAAACCTGCCCGGCTCGCCCTCGATGATGCCCACGAGCGCCGGCGGATGGACGTTCGGGTCGAGGTGCGTCGCCCGCGCCGGGCGCGTCAGGTGCCGATGCGAGCCGCGTCGCTCCGCGCCCATCGCGCGACGCCACATCCGCTCGAACGCGCTCGTCATGTCCTTCGCTGCATCGCCCTCGATCATCACCGCCGTGTCACGCCACGGCGCGCGCCGCCGCTTGAGCACCCCCGTCTTCCACTCGACGCCGATTCCGATCCCTCCGGTGACACCCGAGTGACCGTCGACAACCAGGAGCTTGCGGTGATCGCGAGGCACGAGCCCCAGCCACGGGCGAAACCCCGGCGTGTTGAACAGCCGCACATCCACGCCTCCGCGACGCATCTCGTCGAAGAACGAGCGCGGTGTGCCCATGCGACCGATCCAGTCCACGAGCACCCGCACGGCAACCCCACGCTTCGCCGCGTCGATCAGCGCGGCCGAGAACTGCTGGCCGACCTCGTCGTGGCGGAAGATGTAGCCCTCGAGGTTCACCACGTGGTCGGCTTCCGCAATGAGCCCCAGCATCGCGGTGAACGTGGCGGGCCCGTCGCGGAGGAGCGTCACGCGGTTGCCGCTCGACACATCCGCGGCGGCAATGCGCCAGAGACCGCGCGCGAACGAGGGCGAGCCTACGGGCTGAGCGGCGCGTCGCTCGAGCTCGGGTGGAACCACGCCCGATGCCTGGCGCGCGAGAAACGCCGCGTGCGCTGCGTCCAGTGTCGCCGAGCTCGGGTCGGCCAGCGGGGCCGGTTTTGCCGGTGCGCTCGGAGTCACGGCCTCCGGGCGCGGTCGTTCATCCATCCCAGTCGCGGGCGAGGCGCACCATCGCTGGAACGTCGAGCGGCTTGCCCAGCACCGGGCAGCCGAGCGCCGTGGGATTGCGGCCGCCCGTGTCGCCGGGCACGTCGCCGCTCACGAACACCACGCGCCGCGAGAGCAGGGGATGATGCTCCTGAAGCCACGCGTGCAGCTCGAACGCCGTGCCGTCCCCGAGCCAGATGTCGATGAACAACCCATCCGGAGGCATCTGATCGATGCGCTCCTTCGCTTCGCGCACACCCTCGGCGGTGAATACCTGCAGGCCGTTCTGCTCGAGCTGCCGGCGCACGACCGTGCGAACCGCCGGATCATCGTCGACGTATAGGACCGTTGCCATGTCTCCTCACCCTGCCTTCGGCAGTGCGGCGGCTATCCTGGCGTAACATACGCGTCTCTGGCTCCACCGGGCGGCACTTGCCCGGGCCGCTCGGAGTGGCGATATCACGCCATGCTCTCCATCGACCTTTCGGGACGACGTGCACTCGTTGCTGGCGTCGCTGACGACGCGGGGTACGGGTTCGCGATTGCGAAAGCCCTGGCCGAGGCCGGGGCGACCATCTGCGTCGGCACGTGGCCGCCGGCGCTCAACATCTTCAACAACCTGCTCGAGCGCGGAAAGCTCGACGAATCTCGCCGCCTGAGCAACGGGAATCTGCTCGAGTTCGAACGCATCTATCCGCTGGACGCTGCATTCGACACGGTCGCCGACGCGCCCGAAGATATCCGCGCGAACAAGCGCTACAAGGACACGGGCGATTTCTCGGTCGACGGCCTCGTGCAGCGCCTGACGAGTGACTTCGGGTCGCCGGCGCTCGACATCGTCGTGCATTCGCTGGCGAACGGGCCGGAGGTGAAGAAACCGCTCCTCGAGACGTCGCGCGCGGGATACCTCGGCGCCGTGAGCGTGAGCGCGTACTCGCTCGTGTCACTCGTCGCTCGCCTCGGTCCGCATCTGCGGCCGAATGCATCGGTACTCTCGCTGACGTACATGGCGAGCGAGCGGGTAATGCCCGGGTACGGCGGGGGAATGTCGTCGGCGAAGGCGGCGCTCGAGAGCGACACACGAACGCTCGCGTACGAGGCGGGCCGCAAGTGGGGCGTGCGCGTGAATACGATCTCCGCCGGGCCACTCGCGTCGCGTGCCGCGAGCGCGATTGGCATCATCGAGCGAATGGTCGAATACTGTGCCGCGAACTCGCCGCTCCCCGGTCAGCTCACGCCCACCGATGTCGGCGTGACGGCTGCGTTTCTGGCAAGCCCCCTCGCCGCCGCAGTGACGGGTACCACGATCTACGTGGACTACGGCTATCACGCGATGGGGATGGCGCCTGCGCTGGTCGCGAGTCAGTAACGCTTCTCGTTCCGAGCCGAGGGCGAGGACGCTTCGGCGTGCGGAGAGCGGGACCGGTACCGTCATGGGTCACGATTGGCGCGCCCGCTTCGCTTCGCGAACCTGCTCGATTAGCCTGTCACTGACTTCGCCGAGTAGCTCCACGATCGCGCCGCGCTCGCTGACCGAGAGCGGTGCGGCGTCGTGTGCGGTGAGGCCCGTGATGAGCCAGCACGCATCGGCGTCGTACTTGCGCACGATACTCGCGAGGAAGTCGAGGGCAGCGCCATCGCCGGAGGAGAGCACGCGCTCGGGGAGATAGAGGTCCGCGATCGGGCGATCCATGCGGCGCGCCGCGGCGGTCACATCGCCGTTATCCTTCCTGGCAATGAGGGTGCGGATGCGGTCCGCGATCTCGTGTGCTACGTCGTGATTCGTCAGCTCGAGCGCCATCGAAGTCGGAGAAGTAGCAGCGTTGGGTACCGGTCGAGGGTGATGGGGGCCGGACGAAGATGTGCCTAACGGGGCACGGGCCGTGCCGCCGTGCGGCGAGCTCGGCCGTTCGATCGAAGCTCGGCTGGCGGACGCGGCTGCATGACGCCGTTGTGGAGGACAGCAATGCCTGATGAACGCGCTTCCCCCGATGAAAGCAATGAACCCACCGGTCACCGCCGGCTTGCGCCCCGCCCCGAGGGTGCGTCGGTCGTACGCGGGGACCCCGTCGAAGAGGCATCGTGGGAGAGCTTTCCCGCCAGTGATCCGCCGGCGTGGGCGCCGTTACGCTTCGGGCCGCCGGCAGACCTGGCTCGCTCGGACGGGGACGACGAGCCCGACCGCTGAGCTAGCCGCACGGACGGCACCCCGTTTGCCGACACCCGCGGTATCTACAACCAGCGGAGACAGCAGTGCGGAAGCGACGACGGAGCCGGCGACAGAAGCAACGGGTCACGTGGATGCTGGTCGGCGCGGGATCCGCGATGGCGGCCGGCGCCGCGATGAGCGGACTGATCGAAGGTGGTTGGCGAGCGCTCCGCGATGAGGAGCCTCCCATCGATCCCGACGCGCCCACCACGAGCTGGGGCAAGGCGGTCGCGTGGACGGCGATCACCGGCGTGCTGGTGAGCGTTGCGCAACTTGGCGCGCGCCGCGGTGCCGCCGCAGGGTGGACGCGCGTTACCGGACGAAAGCCGCCGCGCCGCCGATCAGCGGTGTGATCAGCGGTGTGATCAGCCGTGTGATCGCAAGCTCCTCGCGATCAGCCCCAACCCGCCCGCGAGCAACCCGAGCATCATGAGCGTGTTGAACAGGCTCGTCGGGCGAAAGAAGATCGTGAGGTTCGTGAGAATGCCGAGCAGGATGATGAGCGCGCCGGCGGCGGCGAGCAGCCAACCGAGCTTCGAGCGTCCGTCGAAGAACAGGAGGCCGATGCCAACCAGGAGCGGGATCAGCGAGATCCCGAACGCGCTGTAGCCCCAGAGCCGCCAGAAGCTCGAGGTGACGGTGACCTGATTGAGCAGCAAGTATCCACCGCCGATCGTCATGGCGAGACCGGCGAAGAACTCACCAAGCCCGCCCGACGTTCCGCCCGCACCCTTCGTCTTCTCTGTCCCGGTGCCGGCCAGGCCGGCGTCGTCCATCGCCATGCTCGAGCTCCACGTTAGGGCCGGCCCCATGATGGCAGGATATCGGGGCCCGAGCAACGTGCTTCAGATTCGCACCGGCCAGGGCGAGTTCATTCGTGCCGCCTCGAGCAGCAGACCGATCACCTTTCGCGTGGCCACACGGGCGCGGCGGAGCCGGCGCCAGAGGCGCGAGCCAGGGATCTGACGCGCCATCAGCGCCGCGTGCAGCTCGCGTGCGTGCCGCCATCGGTCATCGGGCGAGGGCATCAGGCAGCGCTCGATTGCCTCAATGAGATCGCGCGGCGCATCGCTCGCGGCCAGCCGGAGCGGCCGATGCTTCGCCTCCACGCGCTGCGCGGAGATCTGCTGCACCGTGTCGCCGGTGTAGGGAAGCTGCCCCGAGAGCATCAGGTATCCGAGCACGCCCAGCGAGTAGATGTCGCTGCGGCCGTCGATGTCGATCTCGCCCGCCGCCTGCTCGGGCGACATGAAATGTGGCGTGCCGAAGCTGCGCCGGAGCTCACCGGGCGGCGGATCATACGACCGTTTCATGGCGACGCCGAAGTCCGCTACCATCGGTCGCATCGCGTCACCCGCCATTTCGAGCAGGATGTTCTCGGGCTTGAGGTCGCGATGGACGATCCCCTCCCGGTGCGCGTACTCGAGCGTCAGCGCGAGGTCGGCGAGAATCCGGCGGACATCGTCGGGATCGAGCCTGCGCACGCGCCGAAGGCGCGCGCCGAGTGACTCACCGGGCACGTAGCGCATGACCATGTACATGACGTTCGGCGTCTCCCCGAACCGATGCAGCGGAACGATGTTCGGGTGCGCGAGCTGGCCGGTCGTACGCGCCTCGCGGCGGAATCGCTCGCAATCGTCCGGGCTCGTCACGAGGTCCCAGCGCAGGACCTTGATGGCCACCACGCGATGCAGCGTGAGGTCCCGTGCGAGGTAGACGGAACCCATCGCTCCGCGTCCGAGTAGGCGAACGATCTGGAACTCGTCACCCACCTCGCGCGTGAGGAGCTCGGCGTCCAGGTCCCGGGACTCGGTCGCCGTCTCGTCTTCCGTCACGTCGAAACCGGACGGGGTGAATTGCTTGGTGTGGCGAGGCATCGCTGGCAACTTCTCCTGCAAGGCATTCGTCGCGCGGTGATCCGCGCCGTGCGGCGGAGCACCCATACCACTTAGGAAAGTACCGTGCCGCTTCACCTACAGTTGTAAGCTTATGGTAACGAAAGGGTTAACTGATAAACGCGTGATCAGCGACCGCCGCGAAGTGTTCGGAAATGGGATGGCCAGCATCGCAATCGGCACGACCGATTCCGCTGATCACCTGGAGCTTCGCGCGCGTGCCCAGCAACGTCCGCGACGCATTCCACTAGCCTGTTACCGGCCAAAGCCACGAACGTTGCATCGCGCGACGATCACCCCGCGCGTTGCTCTCCGCCGCCTGGCGGGACCTCGTCCTGTTCAGCGACGACGCTCCCGAAGAGATGCTACGACCGTGCGTCCCGTAAGGTGTCGGGCTCTATCGTAACGACGGCTCGCCGGTTCGGGTCGTCGCCCACGGCCGGACTTCGTTAGGCCGCGCCAGTCCTCCGGCGACCGACGCTGCCGATCGTCAGCCGGTTGCCGGGCGATCCTTCGGGCCGAAGGTGGACCGGAGCGCCCGCCGGGCCGCACGCCAGATGCTGCGAACGGCGAGAATCAGCAGCACGAGGAGGGCGAGCGCGATCGTCAGCGTGATGTACGGATGATTCCAGATCGCGTAGGCGATCGCGGCGACGACGCCGAGCTCCGCGACGTTCGCCGCTCCATTCGTGACCGGCTCCGGGGACGTGTCGATCGTGTACCGCAGGCCGAGCTTCGTCGTGTGCGTCGCGAGGCCGAGTCCTCCGCCAAGGAGCGCCGCGGCGGCAATGAGCGCCGGGTCACCACCCCACGTCGTCAAGACCGCGAGCGCCGACGCCGCTGGCGGCCGGATGGCCGTGTGTATCGTCTCCCACAGCGACGCGACACCCGGAATGAGCGTCGCGAGAAACTCGAGCACGGTAAGCGTCGAGGCGAGCACAATGACAGCCGGATGGCTGACACCGCCGAGCGCGCCCGGGAGGGAGTCGATCCACGCCATACGGTTGGCAATACCAGCGAGCGCCACCGTGGCATACGGACTGATGCCCGACGCGTACGCCACGCCGAGCGCCTGAACGAGCGTCGCGAGAGAGTTCATGAGGAGCCTCCTCTGTTCACGATACGTTCCGCCAGCTCCCGAAGCGAATGCCGGCCGATCGACGACGGGAGTTCGCGGCGGCCGCCCCCTTGCACCGGCGCAGTAACGACCAGGCCGCGACGGCCGGTCCGCTGCTCCGCGGACCGGCCGGCATACGCGGCCGCGCTAACGTCGAGGACGAATGCAATGGCGAAATGCGAGCTCTGTGGTAACGACTATGACAAGGCGTTCACCGTGACCATGACCGGGGCGACCCACACGTTCGACTCGTTCGAGTGCGCGATTCACGTACTCGCCCCGACCTGCGCGCACTGCGGCTGCCGCATCATCGGACACGGCATGGAGGCCGACGGGCGCTTCTTCTGCTGTGCGCACTGCGCGAAGCACATGGGCGTGAAGGGCCTCGACGACCGCAAGTAGCGCGAGGGGCACGCCGCGCTAACTTCCGCGGCATGCCCTTCTTCAAGAAATCGATCTTCTTCTCCGAGTGCGAGCGCTGTCACGCGCGCTTCCACATCGGGGGCGGCGGCGTGTGCGAGCAGTGCCGAAAGATCCTGTGCGACAACCACCTGCATGGCTCGCTCGTCCGCCGCGTGCAGGTGTCGTTCGGCGCACGCCCCATCTGCATCTATTGCCGCGCGAAGCCAGCGACGTCCGCCAACTCGACGGCGGCCACGCGGTGAGCGCGGCGTGGGGATGGGAGCTTCGTCGGAGACTTGGTGGTGCGGTACCTGTGCTCTGTGCGGTGCTCGTCGCTACCAGCACAGCCGCAGACGCGCAGGGGCCGGCTCAGCCCGCGCGTACCATTCTCGCCATCGGCGCGCACGCCGGCGACGCGGAGCTGACGAACGGACTGCTCCTCGCGCGACAGCGCCGAGCGGGGGACCGCACGGTGATCCTCCACATGACGCTGGGCGAGGGGGGCAATCCGCGGTTGTCACCCGAGGCGTACGGCGAGCAGAAACGCCGCGAGGCGCAGCAGGTAGGGTCGCTCCTCGGTGCCGAGGTGCTGTTTGCGCCTTACAAGGATGGCCAGCTGCCGGATGATGAAGCAACCCGGCGGTACGTCGCCAACGTCATTCGTCAGGTGCGGCCCACGCACGTCCTGACACACTGGCGCGAGAGCATTCACAAGGACCACGCGACGACGCATCGCGTGGTGGTGGACGCCGTTCTTCTCGCCTCACTCCCCGGTGTCGCGACCGAGCACCCCGCGTGGCGCGGGATACGGGGCGTCTGGTACGCGGAGAACTGGGAGGACGCAGACGGCTTCCAGCCCTACATGTACGTCGCGGTGGCGCCGGAGGACTCATCTCGGTGGCGGGAGGCCGTGACGAAGTACGAGTTCGTCGGCGGCACGATCTCGTCGTTCAAGTACCTCGACTATTATTCCGCGCTGATGACCGTTCGCGGCGCCGAGTCGAGGCGGGTGAGGGCGGTTGCGTTCGATGTAGATCGGATTGGGAAGCGAAGGGTCTTGGATTCTCTTCCGTAGGGGAACGGCGAAGGGCGAGGCGCGAACGGCGAAGCGCGAACGGCGGCGTGGTCAGAATTGCCCCGACCAGCTAATCGCCAGGCCCCCGCGCGTCGGCGCGAGGCTCAAGCCGTCGAGCAGGGACATCCGGATCTGCTCGTTTTCCCGATCGCGTTCGCGACGCGCCTCCCGACGCGCATAACGAGCCGCGATCGATCGCCCCATCGCGTAGCCGGCCGCGACGCCAACCCACGTGTCCGACGCCCAGTGCCGCCGGTCCGTCATGCGCGCCAGCGAAATCCCCGCGGCGCTCGCGTAGAGGATCGGCTCGAGCACGCCCATCTTGAACCGGGTATTCCAGAACGTCGTACACGCCACCGCGTTTGCCGCGTGCCCGCCGAAGAAGGAGTGGTCCTCCCACTCGCCGCCCGGAACGTCGATGTCGTACGGGTCGGCGTTCTCCACCGACGGTCGCGGGCGCGCGACGCCGGCGTAGACGGCGTGCCGGATCGAGCTGCTCGCTTGCCAGGCTGACAGGCAACCCCATCCGGCTTCACGGAGCTTTCGATTGTCGCTCACCATGCCTGACGCGATGAGCGCCGCGGAGATCGGGAAGAGACGCCGGCCGGTCGAGAGGTCCCCGAGCGTGGGGTTCGACTCATCCCACGGCTTCGCGAAATCGTGGAGCGCCGAGCTCGGATGACGGACGATCCACGAATCGACCTGATCGTCCACCGGAACGAGCGCAGCCGCCCCGGCCGCGACGCCCACAACGGCGATCCAGTCGCGTTGTTCGGCGCGAAAGGGTGAAACCCAGATATGCCAGACATCCGCGAGCGCATCACGCAGCTCGTTCCCGGTCGTCCGGAACGTGACCTGCGCCCCGGCACTCGACGCCAGGGTCAGCGCGGCAATCGCGGCTCCGACAATGTTTCGCAGTTGCATGGTGGCTCTCCTTTTCCTGCGCCCGGGAACGGCCCCGGCCGCCTCGAGCGGGGAAAAAAAGCAAGAGCCACGCCCGGGAGCGCCCCGGCCTCAATTCGGCCGGAGCGCTCTCCCATTCCCGCGACTGCCGCGCTCGCCATACCGCAGCGCGACCTGCCCGTTGACGACCACCGCTCGAATGCCGACGGGATACTGGAACGGCTCCTCGAACGTCGCCTTGTCTGCCACCGTTGTGGGGTCGAAAACCACAATGTCTGCCGCGAGGTTCTGCGCGATCCGGCCGCGGTCGCCGAGCCGGATTCGTGATGCCGGCAACGCGCTCATCTTGCGCACGGCCTGCTCCAGCGTCATCGCCTTTCGCTCGCGGACGTATCGCCCGAGCACCCGGGGGAATGTGCCAAGACCGCGGGGGTGCGGGCTCCCACGGCGCGACGGACCGTCGATCGCGAACCCGCCACCATCGCTGCACACCATGCCTAACGGGTGCGCGAGGATGCGCTCCAGATTCTCCTCGCTCATCGCGAACCCCACCATGCCCACGCCGCCGTTCGCGCCACGCAGCAGCGAGAGTGCGGTCTCGTACGGGTCCGCTCCCTTCGACGCCGCGAACGCACCGAGTCGCTTGCCTTCGGCGGTCGTGTCACCACCGCGCCCCACCCCGGAAATGAGCACGTTGTCCCAGCCGCCGATGAGCTCGACCTTCGCGAGTGTCTCACGGCGAATTCGGTCCGCCGTGGACCCATCGTCGAGTCTGCGGAAGAACGCCGCAGTTCCGCCATCACGACTCCAGACGGGGAACAGGTTCGTCAGCCCCGTCTGGTACGCGATGTAGGGGTAGCGATCGAACGCGACATCAAGCCCGCCCGCGCGCGCCCGCTCGATGCGCCGGAAGACCTCGTCGAGCTTCCCCCAGTTACGCGGTCCCTGGGTCTTGAGATGCGAGATCTGAAGCCGGCAGCGCGCCGTCTGGGCAACCTCGATCGATTCATCGATCGAATCGAGCAAGCGGTCGTCCTCGTTGCGCATGTGTGTCGCGTACGGCAGCCCGGCGGCCGCGAGCGGGCCGCATAACGCGGCCAGCTCGTTCCGCGATGCGAATGCCCCCGGCGTGTACTCGAGCCCGGACGACGCGCCACAGGCGCCGGCGGCGATCGCGTCTCGTACCATCGCGGTCATCCGCGTGAGCTCGGCGGGCGTCGCGGGGCGGTCGTCCGCGCCGACCACGATTCCGCGCACGCTGCCAAGACCGATCATCGACGCCACGTTCACCGCGCTCGGCAGCCCTTCGATCCGTGCGGCGAGGGTGCCGAACGACGGCGTCCCGCTACCTTCACCCGTCTCCCTCGACGGGAATCGTGAGCCGCCATCCTGCCCCACGACGATCGTCGTCACCCCCTGGCGGATGACGGACTCGGACCGCGGGTCCGAGAACAGTGATCCGTCCGCGTGCGAGTGGATGTCGATGAAGCCGGGCGCCACGGCCAGCCCGCGGGCGTCGATCTCGATAATCCCCTTGCCGGCGATTCGGCGGCTCACCTCTGCGATCCGGCCGCCGGCAATGCCGACGTCCATCTCCGCGGCCGGCGCGCCCGTTCCGTCGATGACGTTGCCAGCCCGGATAACGAGATCGTGCTCCGCGCGCCTGGCCCCAAGAATGGCGGGTGCGCCCACAACTCCGGCGACGGCGCCGGCGGCGCCAACGAGAAAATCACGACGCGTAGTCAGATGACACTCACGGTGAAGGGTCGTCGAACACTACGCCGCCGGCCGCCCAGTCGCGAGCGTGGCTGGAGCGGAGGACGAGGCCGTGTAGGTCAGTCACAGGGCGCGGATGCATACGCGGTCATTCGACCCCATGGACGAAGGCACCACGCCGGCGTACCGTAAGGGCCGCAACGTCACTCGTCCGAGGTCCTATGCGGAAGCGAATCGCGGTCGCGATCGGCGCTATGGCGGTCGTCATTGGAATCAGCTGCTCGGACGAGGGCGATCCGCCTGGCACGCCCACCGCGCCACCGGCGAATCCGTCGCTCGCGAAGGGCGGGAATCCGAACAAGGTAAAGTCGATCAGCGTCTCGCCGTCGAGCGCGACCCGAGAGGTCGGGCAGACCGTTCAGTTGACGGCAACGGCCAACCCCCCCAGCTCGGCGACGACCTTCGCGTGGGGGTCATCCAACAACGGCGTGGCGAGTGTCGGTAGCACGGGTCTCGTCACGGCGGTGAGTGCAGGGACGGCGACGATTACCGCCAGTGCAGGCGGAAAGACCGGGCGCGCCACCGTCACGGTGACCGCACCCCCGCCACCGCCGCCCCCGGGGGCGGCGGTGCTCGTCGGGGCCGGGGACATCGCGGAGTGCGGATCCACCGGTGACGACGCCACGGCGGCCGTGCTCGATGGCATCGAGGGAACCGTATTCACGTTAGGTGACAACGCCTACGAGAGCGGAACGGCGACCGAGTTCGCGAACTGCTACGACCACAGCTGGGGGCGACACAAGGCACGGACGCGTCCGTCGCCCGGCAATCACGAGTACAGGACGAGCGGAGCGGCCGGGTATTTCTCGTACTTCGGCAGCGCCGCCGGGGACCCGGCCAAGGGCTATTACAGCTACACGCTCGGTTCGTGGCTCATCATCGTGCTGAACAGTAACTCCAGCTGCACGGCGGTCAGTTGCGCCGCGGGTTCGGCGCAGGAGCAGTGGCTCCGCAGCGTGCTGGCCTCGAGCACGGCACAGTGCACACTCGCCTACTGGCACCACCCGCGCTTCAACTCGGGCGCGCAGCATGGCAACAACACCGCGGTGACTCCGTTCTGGAGCGCGCTGTACGAGCACGATGCGGACGTGGTGCTGAACGGGCACGAGCACGTCTACGAACGCTTCGCGCCCCAGACGCCTACTGGCGGTGCTGATCCCGCGCGCGGCATCCGGCAGTTCACGGTCGGCACCGGTGGCGCCGATCATTACTCGTTCGGCACGATCAAAGCGAATAGTGAGGTTCGCAGCGGGAGTGCAACGGGAGTGCTCGAGCTGACCCTCCGCGACGGCGCCTACGACTGGCAGTTCGTCTCGGCGGCCGGGTCGTCGTTTACGGACTCCGGGTCGGGAGTCTGCCACTAGCGCAGTGGCTACATCGCGGGCACTGCGGGGGTTTCACCCGATCGTCCGGCAGTGGTTCGTTCAGTCGTTAGGCGCGCCGAGTGCTCCGCAGGAAGCAGGGTGGCCGGCGATCGCGAGCGGGGAGCACGCACTGATTCTGGCGCCCACCGGGACCGGCAAGACGCTCGCGGCGTTCCTGTGGGAGCTGAACGCGC
>DASURJ010000884.1:0-2072 GCA_036280115.1 Gemmatimonadaceae bacterium | reverse complement strand
TTCATCGCGGCGACCGACGAGCGAATCTCGCGCAACCCGCCGCCCGCGACGAACTCCGCCTCGATCGTCCTCGTGATCCGCCCCAGCGAGATCATGATGGAATCCGCGCGCGAGGTGAGGGCGTCGAGGCCCCCCGTGGCGAGCCGCGTCGGCACCGTATCGCCGGGCGCGTACTTCTCGGGGCTGGTGCCCTCGGTCATGAGCCCGATCGCCGCGTCGCCGAAGATGCCGACGGGAACGACTTCGGCGACGGCCGTGCGCGGCACCTTGAACTCGTCATTGATGCGCATCTCGACGTCGAGGTACCCCTCGCGGAGCTCGACGTCGTCCACGTATCCGATCGTCACGCCGGCCAGCATGACAGCCTGCCCGGGCTTGAGGTTCTGTCCCCACGCGAACCGCGCGTACAGCGGATACCCGCTGCTCAGGCCGCCCCGGGCGAGCCAGAGCAGGCCGACGACCAGCACGATGGCGGCGACCGTGATGAGAATGCCCACGGTGACTTCGTCGCGTCGTTTCATGCCTGAAGGAGAGGGGCGAAGAGGGCGGCGGTGATGGCGTCGAGGACCAGAATCGTCACGCTCGTGATGACCACGGCGCGCGCCGTCGACCGGCCCACGCCTTCCGCGCCCGCGCCAGTAATGTAGCCCTCGTACGTGCAAACCAAAGCGATGGCGATGCCGAAGAGGGTCGCCTTCATGAGGCTGTAGACGACCTGGAAATACCCGAACGCGAGGCGCACGCCTTCCATGAAGTCCTGCGTCGTCAGATCGGTGAACCACACGGAGATCGCGAAGCCGCTCAGCACACCGACCGCGTCGGCGAGAATGGTCAGGACCGGCAGCATGATGGTGGCCGCGATGAGCCGCGGCACCACGAGGAACGCCAGCGGATCGAAGGCGAGCGTCTCGAGCGCGTCGATCTGCTCCGTCACGCGCATCGTCCCGATCTCGGCGGTCATGCGCGCGCCGACGCGCCCCGCCAGCACGAGGCCGGTGAGCAGCGGTCCCATCTCGAGGATGATCGTCTGCCGCGTCGCGAGTCCCACCACGGAGAGGAGCACGCCCTCGAAGAGCTGGTACCGGGTCTGGAGCGCGATGACGCCGCCGATGAACGCCGCCACGAGCACCGCCAGCGGCACCGAGTCGACGCCGATCACGCGCATCTGCCGGATCGTCTCGGGGACGAACGTCCCCGGCTCGGAAAAGGCGCGCATCGTGTCGCGCACGAAGAAGCCCCGTGCGCCGATTTCCGCGAAGAGGTTGCGGCAGTTGCGGTAGACGCGCCGGAAGAACTGCTCGCCGGCGCGCCGGACGAGCGGTTCGTCGCCGGTGGGAAATTCCTGCGTGTGGGAGTAGCGGTAGGAATAGCTCACGTCCGCACTCGCGCGAGCAGGATGAGGCCGAGCAGGCCGAAGATCGCGCTCGGGATCCAGGCGGCCAGGTCGGGAGGCATGAGTCCCTTGCTCCCGATCGCCTTCGTGAGCTGCACCATCAGCAGGAAGACAACGGTGATGCCGAGGCTGACCCCGATGCCGTACGCGGCGCCGCCGCGCTGCGTGCTGGTGGCGAGCGGTGCGCCGAACAGCGCGATGATGATGCAGGTGACCGGGATCGCGATCTTGAGCGCGAGCTCGACGCGTTCCTTGTTGGCGTCACCGCCGGATCGCTCCGTGAAGTTGATCCACCGTTTCAGCTCGGCGTAGCGCATTTCCTGCGGCGGGCGCGGCTTGGCCATCATGTCGTGCGGTTGCTCCACGAACTGGTTGTCGAGCATGCGCGCGAAGGCGATGGAAAAATCGGGCGCCGAATCCGTGACGAGCTTCATCTCGCCTGTATTGATGGTCCAGGAGGCGGATGCGGTATCCCATTTCGCGTTCTCCGCCGCGACCAGGATGGTCGGGTAGTCCGCGTCCGTTCCCTTGCGCTCGATCTGGAGCCCCACGAGCGTGTGAGTGGCCGTGTTCAGCTGCTGGATCTTGTACACGCGCCCGTACTCGCCCTGGAAGGCGAAGTTGAACCGCTGCGTGGAGCCGCGGAACCGGTCCTCCTCCAGCAGGTCGTTGCGGCGCT
>DASURJ010000883.1:0-2107 GCA_036280115.1 Gemmatimonadaceae bacterium | reverse complement strand
CCGGCTGGAGCCCGGCCGCTACACGGTGATTCTCGAGCCGCAGGCGGTGGAGCGGATTCTCAGCGCCATGACAGGCTCGATGTACCGCGAGATCGCCGAGGGCCAGGGCTCCGCCTTCACGCTCGGTGACGACGAGGCGCTTGGCATTCGCCGCTCGAAGCTCGGCCTGAAGATCGTCGACGAGCGTGTCACGATCAGTCACGATTTTACGGATCCGGAGCTCGGGCACGTCCTGCCCTGGGGCTTTGCAACGGAGCCGATCACCTGGATACGCCGCGGCGTGCTCGAGACGCTCATGACGCAGCGCTACACGGCGGTCCGGTCGCTGAACGAACCGTGGGGCGCGCGCGAACCGGCCGCGTTTCGCATGAGCGGCGGTGAGACATCGGTCGACGAAATGATCCGAACGACGAAGCGTGGCCTTCTCGTCACCCGCTTCGACGGCGTGCGAATACTCGACAGCGCGAGCCTGCTCTGCACGGGCCTGACGCGAGACGGCCTGTGGCTGATCGAGAACGGGCGGATCACGAAGGCCGTGAAGAACTTTCGCTTCACCGAGTCGCCCCTCTTCCTGCTCAACAGCCTGGAGCAGCTCGGGACTCCCGTCCGCGTCTTCCGCCCCGTGGACGCGCGTGACCCGAACTACTCGCTGATCCCGGCGATCGTCCCGCCTCTCAAGGCGCGGGACTTCAGCTTCACCTCCCTCGTCGACGCGGTCTGATCATGTGGATCCACGCGCACCATCGGCGCCGGCCAACGGCGCAGACGCCACGCGTACGCCGGTGGCTGATGCTCGCCGCGACCGCCGCGGTCCCCGCACTGCCACTCGAGGCCCAGACACGCTTCGCCTGGCCCGACACGGCGGTGGACGTCGCCAGGTACGAAACGGTGGAAGAGTGTTATGCGGCCGTGTTCCGGGTGCGGCAGAACGAGACGAAGCGCGCGCGATATCCGGTATGGAAGGATACGCTGCCGTGGACCACAGAGGAGGAGATGGCGGGCGAATCCGCCGCGCTCGTCGAGACAGCTCGGCGGTGCGCGGCGCGCTACGCCGGTGCGAGCGCGCCGCTCGAGGACCTCCATCTGCTCGTGCCCATCTTTCTGACGGCGCAGCGATACACCGACGTAGCGGCCCTCGTGCAACGCCGGGTGGACACGATGCTCGCGGCGAAGCGCGCCCGGGGCGACTCCGTGCAATTCCGCATCGATTCCGCGCTGGCGAGTTTCGCGCTGGATACGCTCGCGCATCACTACCGGGTTGCCCGCCCACAGGCGCTTCCTCTCATCGATTCGCTGGAGCGGACCCTGCGGCGAACGAGCACCCGTCCGCTCCGTGCGCCGACGGCGCACGCCCTGCTGCTGCTCAACTCCGTGATGATGGGTGTGCGGATGGAGCGCGGCGACACGGTCGGAGGCCGGACGTCGGCCGCTCACATCATGGCGCTCGTCGACTCCCTTCCAGCCGCGCAGCGACCACGACTCGAGGAGATCGTCGGGGCCGAGAACCTCGTGGCGACGGTGTATCTCGCGCGGCGTGTCCTGGCCGGGCGCCGAGCAGAGCTGGACAGTCTGCGCCTCAGCACGGCGGCATACCTTCGGCTTCAGCTTGCGCTGTGGACCGACGCCAGCGGCGGGACGCCCGAGCCGATCCCGTTTCCAATCGGTCGTCAGGCTGCTCCGCTGGTGGGCATGGTGCCGGGAGGCGACAGCACCGTGAAGCGACCGGTCGCGGGCAAGGTGAATCTCGTCGTCTTCCTCGATGAGCTGTGCACGGACGTCCGGCACGACCTGTATCCCCTCACCGATCCGGAGTTCAACGAATGCGCACCCATCGCCGGAATGTTGAGGCGCATGGCCAGCACGTTCCCGGCACTCGAGATCACACTCGTCGACCGCACGCGCGGATCTTTCAGCTACCTCGCGGTGACATCCCCCACGGAGGAGGCGAAGCTGAGGCGCGAGTCCTGGGTCGCGCATCGGGCGCCTGGAACGCTCGTCGTCGCCGCCACGGATTTCTTCCGGCTTCCCGAACCCGACCGTCGGCGCATCGACAGACCCAATCCACCCAACGTCACGCCGTACACCTTCGGACGCACCTGGCCGATGG
>DASURJ010000882.1:0-3009 GCA_036280115.1 Gemmatimonadaceae bacterium | reverse complement strand
CTCCTGCGTCTGCGCCGCCGTGACCCCCACCTGCGCAGGGAACGGCGTATCCCACACCGAGAGCGCGGGGATGTATGTCTTGAACGCCGCGTTGATCGACGCGACGCGACTCGCGATCGCGGACTGTAGCGTGCTTCCATCCAGTGGCACCAACGGGGAACCGCGTGCGGTGTCGGCGCCCACGCCGTACGTCTCCGCCAGACCGCGCGCGAAAGCGCGAGCGTCCTGCACGAGCGCCTCGACGCGCGCGCGGTCGGCACACACGGGATCGCCCGGGTTCGTCGTGCAAGCCTCGAGGCGTCCCGAGAGATCGTTCGCTGCCTGGACGAGTGAGTCCACGACCCTGCGGTTCTGTGCGACCGCCGCGCTCGTGGCGACGAGTGCCGGATTCGGTCCGACGTTCGCCCGATGGCCCCCGTACCCTCGCGGGTTCACGTCGAACACGATCTCGGACAACGTGTGCTCGTACGGCAGCCGCCCGGTGAGCTGAATCCGCGACGTGAGTCCGAGGTCGATCACGAACGCGCTTCGTGCGACGCGAGCTCTGAAGTCGCTCCGGACCGGGCCGAGCGTCACGTCCGCGTTCGACTGTTGCGCGAGCTCACGCAGTGACGTCCGCAACGGCCGCAGGATCGCGAGTTGCTGCACGCCAAGCGAGTCCGGCGAGAGCGAGGCACCGAGCGCCTCGAGCCGTCCGCCGGGCCCGTACAGCTCGTTGTAGCTGCTCCACGTTACCTGGGCCGACACCCGAACGGCGCCTCGCGGCAGCACCGTGGCGTCCTCTCCGGCACCAAGGCCACGTTGGGCGTGAACGACTGCGGGCGTACCGGTGCCGGCCACAATCGCGACGAGCGCGGCGAGTGACCACGCCGCGCACGAGGATCTCCGGGGTTGATTTGAGCGTGATCGCACGTCGTAAGGCAGAGTGTTGTGCACACGGCGGCGAGGTACCGTGCGAAGGCGCGCCGGTCGACCGCCCGGCGGCGGCCGGTTATGATGGGTGGGTACGAATGCTCCCACAACATCACCACGTCGTGACCTCAACGCCACTCCCCACCGTCCCCTGGCTGCGCACGGGCAACCACTGGTTGTCGCTCCCGTGCATCCATCCGGCCGACGGGTCGGTTCACGCCATCGGCATGCTGCACCGCAACGCTCGCGCCGCTGTCGAGTTCGCGGGCGGGCCAGCGTTCGCCGACGCGAATGCCCCGCCCCTCGCTCGACTTACGTTCTCGGTCAACGGAACGCCCGTCTCGCTCGCGCAGGGCGGACTCGCGTGGGAACGCGCGCTCGAATGGCTGCCGACCTTCACCGCCACCGTCGCCGGGCTGGTCGTCCGCGGCACTATCTTCGCGCCCTATGGGCGCGACGCCGACACCGCCGGCGTCGTCTACGCCATTGCAGTCGAGAACAGGACCGGGACAGACATCGACCTCGGTGTCGTGCTCGACGGGACACTCGGTCACCGGCAGCTGCGCATTCGCACGCCGCGCCCGTTCGAGGACGCGCATCTCGCCATGCGCGCGCCTGGCGACATCGTCGTGCTGAAGGGTGCCGCGCTGCCCGGACTCGCGGCACTGGCAGTTGGCTGTGACAACGCCGCCGACGTGCAGCTGGGCGCTCAAAGCCCGGCAACCTACGCGCTTCGCCGCAACGTGCGGGTTCCGTCCGGCCAGCACGCGGACATCGCGTTTTACATCGCCGCCGGGCCAGAGCAGGATGGGGCACACGCGACGGTCTCCGTGATGCGGCGCCGCGGCTGGCGCGAGTTGCTCGCGGCGACGCGCGATGCGCTGCGCGATCTCGAGCAGACGACCGGCCATGAATCACTCGACCGGCTGATCAATCGGAACCTGCTGCTCGCGTACTTCTACGGCGTCGGACGAGCGCTCGACGACGCGCATTTCTATCTCGTCCGCACGCGAACCCCATGGCACGGGCACGGTGTCACGTTCCGCGAATGGGAGTCACTCACGTGGACGCTCCCCGCCGTGCAGCTCGCCGACGCGTCGCTCGGCCGCGAGCTCATTCTGCGCGCGTGCGAGGTCCACGGGTATGCCCCGGGGAGCGGCGTTCGCTACCTCGACGGCACGCTGTTCGAGCCAGGCTTCAGTCTCGAGGCCGCGGCGTCGTACGCGCTCGCAGTCGACCGCTACATCCGCGAAACGAACGACGACCAGATCGTCGAAGAGCCGGTGCTCGCGGACACGCTTTACGTCGCGTCCGACGATCTCGCCGCACGCCGCGATGAGCAGGTGCCGCTCTACTCGACCGAGGTGGTGCCCAGCGGGAACCCGGCACCGCTTCCATTCACGCTACACGGCAACGCCGTGGTCGCGCAGGCGCTGGAGGTGCTGCGTCGGACACTCGATGAGGAGACCGCGCGCGACGTGCAGGACCCCGAAGCCGTACGCGCCGCTCTCAAGCGCCACTTTTCTCGCGACCGCGAAGGGAAGGCAGTGTACGCCTCGGCCATCGATCTCAACGGGAATGCGGTGGTCGAGGACGATCCGTTCGCCTCTATCCACTGGCTCCCGGTGTACGACGTGGTGGACCGAAACGAGTCGACCTATCGCAGGACAGTGCGTGCCGCGGCGACCGACCAGCGCTTCGTCGTCCAGCAATGCGCTCGCCTTCTGGGGCCCGACGGCGGTGAGGTCATGAAATGGATCCGCCGGGCTCCACTCGACGACGGCTTCGCGGCTGAGCAGGTGGACGAGTCCGGTCGTGCGGTGGCGAATGGCGGCGACGCATCCGTCGCCGGGCTGCTCGCACACACGTTGTGGTATGCCGTGCACGCGCTTGGTGTGGTCCCGTGACCTGGGTGAGCTTCCACCGTCATGCTTGTCGGCCCGCGCGAATCCGGGTTATACTAGGTGGCACGCGGGAATAGCTCAGTTGGTAGAGCACAACCTTGCCAAGGTTGGGGTCGCGGGTTCGAGTCCCGTTTCCCGCTCTCGAGGAGTCGCCGGTCCGGCACTCCCGGTCATCAGACGGATGAGCGTCCGG
>DASURJ010000881.1:0-3618 GCA_036280115.1 Gemmatimonadaceae bacterium | reverse complement strand
ATCGTCGAAGCCTTTCAGGAGGGACTTCCCGTCGCGTGCTCCGATGCGACGTCGCTGCCCGAGGTCACGGGCGGGGCGGCGGCGCTCTTCCCGCCGCACGACGTGCCCGCCATGGCCCGCGCGATCGCGGCGGTGTGGCGCGACGAGCCGTTGCGCGCTCGGCTCGTGGAGCGCGGCCGGGCCCGCGCAGCAGAGTTATCGTGGGAGCGGTCTGCGCAAATGTTTCGAGAGATCTATCGGCGCATCGCGATGCGGATCGTTCCCCGCTCGGCCGGGCCGGCCTCTCGTGGCGACCGACGGGCCGGCCTCTCGGCGGCCGCGTACAACTCCGTCTCTCCGCAGGCGTCGTCAGCAAGGGATACTGATTGAACGGATGGAACGGATCAAATCGGATCGCTCCGCGCGAGGGAAGGTCGATCTCGCTATGACCTAGAGGTGATGTGACCTCCTGGTCGGGACGGTGGTGTCCCGGGCGGCTGTTCCCCTCTTAGCGGGGTCGATCGCCGGTCATGCGTTCGAAATCCGCCTCCACGAGCGATTCCCGCCGCCGAACTCGGTTGAGTAGCGCGCTGACTCGCCGCCGCGTCACGAACTGAAACACACGCTCGGAGATCGGTCGCCTGGAGAAGAGGTGTAGCGCGACTCCGTCCGATGCGAGATAGCACGACATCCGCCCTGCGAGCACGCGGAGCGAATCGAGTGAATACAGCGACACGTGCTGCCCACCACTCGGCGCGTAATACCACCAATCGCCGGGCTTCGGATTGGCCGCCGGCAGGAGCCGCGTCGTGCACAACAACGCGGCCGCGCTCGGCGGCAGCATCATCGGGAGCTCGCGGCCCGGGTCTACCAGGTGCTCCAGAACCTCGAACGCGGTAACCAGCTGAAACGCATCATCGTTAGGTGACGCATCGAATCCAATGGCATGCAGGTTCCTCGCATAACGGTCGTACCAGCGGAAATCGAAGCCGCGATCGCGCATGAGCCGAACGAACAGCCCGTATCCTCCTCCGTAGTCGAGAAAAGTCGCTTCCTCATCGAAGAAATGCTGAATGACCGTCTGCGAGATCGCGGCGAGGTGCAGGTTTCGGTCGACCGCTCCCGTGTCAGCAGCGATGAGTGGAGTGCCATACGCCTCGTCGAGCCAGTAGGGCGTCTCCGTTTGCACGAACCGGCAAGCGGGGCACTGGTAGTACTGCACGTCGTATCGACCGAGCACGCGCGCGCTGCCGAAGGGCGCGCTCGCGGCGCCGCAGATCTTGCAGCACGCAGCGCGGCGCACGGAGGGCATGGTGCCGGTCACGACTCAGCCGAATTGCGTCCAGCACATCCACCGGACGCGCCGGAACCCGTAGAACGGTGCGAGCAGCAGGATGACCGTGCACTGGTACGGGTAGTACACGAGACTGAACGGGAGCCCGCGATGGCGATGCCGCACCCGTTCCAGTGGATAGCGCAACAGGCGATGCCAGAACGTCAACGGCACGCGCTCCTTCACGTAGCGCTTGTACACCGCCTCGAACTCTCTCGTGATCTTGATCCCTCCCACCGCCGTCTTGTTCGTCTCACTGTATCGCATCTCCGCGAGCACGTCGGGAACGAAGTGCCATCGCGCGCCCGACGCGGCGAAGTAGTTCCACAGGTCGAAGTCCATCACGTAGTGCAGCGACTCGTCGAGTGGCGGACGTCGCTGGAGGAGCGACCGGCGATAGAAGCAGGCCTGCTGCGGGATCTGGTTCATACATGGCAGCAACTCGACGCTCATCGCCGACGGGACCTCGACGCGATTCATGCGCGGGTCGGGGTACGTGAAGGCGCAGCATCCCACGACGACGTCGGCTATCGGGTTCTCCGCGAACGCTCGCCCCACCGTGTGGAGCGCACCGGGCAGCAGCACGTCGTCGCTACAGAGCCAGTTCACGATCTCACCGGTCGCCCGGGCGAACCCCTTGTTGATGGCGTTGCTCTGTCCTCTGTCCTGTTCGCTGACCCACCACGCGATGTGCTGCTCGTAGCGGCGGATGATCTTCACGCTGTCGTCCGTGGATCCGCCATCGACGACGACGATCTCGAGCCGCGGATATTCCTGCTCGATCAGGCTGCGGAGCGTCGTCTCGATCGTGGCCCCGCCGTTGTAGTTCGGGACGATGATCGAGATGGACGGAAGCGTCGCTGCCACTGCGTCAGGCACTGAGACGAAAGCCTCGCACTCTGCCCACGTACGTGGTCCAGTGGAATCGCGTCTCCTCACCCGCGAGCTTCAGCAGGGCCAGGAGCATGCGGCCGACCGGAACGCCGAAGAACAGCACGCGCCACCACGTGGGCATCGGATGCTTGCGCAACAGGTTCCCGTCGCCGAGCGAATAGCCATACCGCTTGGATCGGCTCGTCTCGTCGAAGGAGCGGAAGAGCCGCGGGTGATGAATGCGCAACTGCTTCTCGTAGCGGACGTGGAACCCGTGCTCCAGCGCGCGGAGCATCAGGTCGGCGTCCTCGCCGCTCACCCACGGCGTACCGGCGCCACCGCCGAGCGCTTCGTCGAAGTCGCCGATCTGCTGCAACACGCGAGCGCGGAAGATCAGCGCGAAGCAGACGGCCCGCCGCCAGCATATCGGCTTCGTCGCTCGGCCCGAGCGGTCCGGCCACGGCAGAATCGGGCGCCCGGATGGATCGACCGCCTCGCCGATGATCGCGTCCCAGTCGGGGTGCGCGGTCAGCAGCTCGGCCACCTGCGCGAGGAGGGTGGGGGGATACCAGCAATCGTCGTCCGGAAAACACACGACCTCTCCGGTCGCGTGGCGGAGTCCGAGGTTCCTGGCCCGCGACGCGCCGGGCGCGCCGGTCAGCGTCATGTGACGCAGGTCCAGCTTCCCCGCGACCTCGGCCAGGATCGGTGCAAGGCGATCGTCTGCATTCTGATCGACCACGATGACATCGAAGTCCCGGTACGTTTGCGCCTTGAGTGACGCGAGGAGTCGCGCTACCTCAGTGGTTCGGCTGATCGTGGCGACAACCAGAGAGATCCTCATCGTGGTGGAGGCTCCGAGCGATTCCGTGGGCCGGTGCCGTCAGGCAGTCGTATCGGCCTGGCGATGTGCCCACGTCGTCAGGTAGCCGTAGGGGGCACCGGAGGCAGCCGTGTACCCGAACGACCGAAACAGCGATTCGAGTCGGCTCGCCGACGGCTGCCCATCCACGGCATGGAAGGAATCGGCCGCCACGCGGATGTCGTGCTCGCGAAATACGTCACCCGCCGCGGCCACGACCTCCAACTCCGCGCCCTCGATGTCCATCTTCACGAAGTGCGGGACGCCGTACTCGGCGCACGCGTCCGCGAGCGACATGCACTCGACCGTCGTCACCGGCGCAAGCCCGCGGCGGTTCACGAGGGTCGCGAACGCGGCCCCGAGGGAGCCTTCGCTGTTGAAGGCACGCGGTCCGCTCGTGCCGGCGACGGCCCGGCGCACGGGTACCACGTTAGGCAGGCGGTGCAGCTCGATGTTGCGGCACAGCATCTCGAACGCCGTCGTGTCGGGCTCGAACGCGATGACGCGCCCCGTGGGCCCGACCATTCGGGCGAGGTGGTAGCTCGTCACGCCACTGTGCGCCCCCAGATCG
>DASURJ010000880.1:0-2351 GCA_036280115.1 Gemmatimonadaceae bacterium | reverse complement strand
TGAGCATGATGGGCGCGACCTTCATGCTGGTGGGCATCGGCCTTCTGTACGGCGAGGCGGGCACGCTCGACATGGTCGACCTGTCCGAGGTGCTCGCCGGCCGTCCGCCGTCGGTGGCACTCGTCGCGTCGGGGTACCTGTTGCTGACTGGCCTCGTGCTGAAAGCGGGGATGTTTCCGCTCTTCTTCTGGTTGCCGGCTTCGTACCACACCGCGCCGATCAGCGTCTCGGCCGTGCTCGCCGGTTTGCTGACGAAGGCGGCGTTCTATGCGTGTCTCCGCGTGCTCGTGCTGGTGTTCGGCCTGGGGAGTGGTGCAGGAGCCGGTGCCGGTGTACCGGCGCTTCTCGCTTTGCTCGCCATGGGGACGATGCTCGTCAGCGTGTTCGCCGCGATCGCGCAGGTGGACGTGCGGCGGCTGCTGGCGTTTCACATCGTCGGGCAGGTGGCGTATCTGGTCATGGGGTTGGCGCCCGCGTCGCGCGTAGGCGCGGCCGCGGCCATCTTCTATACGATGCATACGATGCTCGTCCAGGCCGGTTTGTTCCTGGGTGCAGGCGCGATGGCTCGCGCCGGCCGCGGATACGATCTGCGCTCGCTCGGTGGCCTGATCCGAGAGCATCCGGTCTTCTCGGCGCTGTTTGCCGTGTTGGCCCTCTCCATCGCCGGGGTCCCGCCGCTGTCCGGCTTCTGGGCCAAGGCGCTGGTGATCGACGCTGCCTTCCGCACCGACTCGCCCTGGTCCGGTTGGCTGGTCGCGGTCGCGCTGGTGACGGGGTTCCTGATGTTGTACTCGATGAGCACGCTGTGGATGCGCGCCTTTCAGCAACCGTCCCGTCGCACGTCAGGTGGAACGCGACGTGTGCCACCGGCCATGATGCTCGCCGTCGGGCTTCTGGCCGCGTGCACGCTCGGGATCGGCGTCGCCGTGGAGCCAGTCGTTAGGCTCTCGCGGGCGGCGGCGCTGCAGTTGACGCCTGGCGTCGCACCGAGGGTGCCGTGAGCGCGGGCCGCCGGGTGCTCGGGGCCGTGTCGCTCGCGGGCGCGTTCGCGTACGACCTCGTTGCCGCCTCGCTGGCCGTGGCGCGAATCGTCCTCGCGCCGAGCCGCCAGAATCGGCCGGCGATCGTCGCGGTACCCGTCGATGCGCGCACCGACTGGGGCGTCGCGCTCTTCGCGTACCTCGTGTCGATGACGCCAGGGTCGACGTGTCTGCACGTCGCCGACGACCGGCGCACGATCTACGTGCATTTCCTCGACGCTCCGGACCGCCAGGCGCGGGCGGCCGAGATGAAGGCGCTGTACGAACGGCGCATCATGCAGATCGAAGGCGGGGAGGCCTCCTGACGACCATGCTCGACCTGACGATCCTGACCCGGGTGTTGATGGTGGTGCTCGCCGTGTCGCTTGCACTTGCCGGCTACCGCATGCTCCGGGGCCCCGGGTACGCGGACCGGTTCGTCGCGCTCGACATGCTCACCGCCGTCGTGGTCGCGTTCTGTGCGCTCACGGCGCTGGCGACCGGGCACGGCGCGTTCGTCGACGTCGGCCTCGGAGCCGCGCTCATCAACTTCGTGTCGACGTGCGCGTTCGCCACGTTCCTGGAGCGGCGCGGAGGTGGCCGATGATACGAGCGGTCGTGGCCGCGCTGCTGCTCGCGAGTGGCGTTGCGTTCATTGCCATCGCGAGCCTCGGGGTCGCGCGCCTGCCCGATGTGTTCCAGCGGATGCACGCTGCCACGAAGGCCGGCGGGATCGGCGCGAGTCTCGTCATGCTCGGCGTGCTGGTGGCGGGAGGGGTCGCGAGCCCGGTGACTGGCGTGCTCACGATCCTGTTCATGCTCCTCTCGCTGTCGGTCGCGTCGCAGCTCCTGGCGCGCGCCGCGTACATGTCCGGCGCACCGCTGCAGGGGCTCGATCGCGGGGATCCGCTGGCCGGCGTGCTCGATCGTGTGACCGTGCAGGACGGCGAGCGGGCGGGCGAGCCAGCTACGAAGCCGCCGGCAAGGTTACCGTGAACGCGGCCCCTTCGCCCTCGACGCTCCGCACGCGAAGGTCACCACCCATGCCGCGCGCAAGGTCACGACTGATCGCGAGTCCGAGCCCCGTTCCCTCGGCCATGGTCGACAGGTTGCGTCGCAGCTGCACGAACGGTTCGAAGATCGCGTCCTGCTTCTCGCGCGCGATTCCGCAGCCCGTATCCGACACGCGGATGAACAACATCTTCGAGCCGCCTGGTCCCCGACCATCCCCGTCGTCGGTAGGTGGCGCGTCGATCGTGATCCGCCCGCCCGCGTCGGTGAACTTCACCGCGTTCGACAGCAGGTTGATCAGAATCTGACTCGTCTTTTCGC
>DASURJ010000879.1:0-4082 GCA_036280115.1 Gemmatimonadaceae bacterium | reverse complement strand
CCGAGTGGAACGGAACCACGTTCCGCACGAGCAGGTTGTGCCCACGCCCCTCGAGCGAGTCGGCGATCGTGTAGCGGCGGGAGCTCCTCGGCTGCGACCAGAGCGTGAGATCGCCCGTCGCGACCGCGTACGTGATGTCGTACGAGTACGACGTCGGGATGCCAGCGACCGCGGCGGCGGCTTCGTCGATCCGGTCGAGCCCCACCAGCGCACGCGCCTTCGTGATCAGGAGAGCGTTCCGGACCAGCTCGTCCTCATCGTCGTCACCGGTGATCAGCGCGAGCCCAGCGTCCGCATCGGTCACCGCCGCCTCGAACACGTCGGCCACCGGCACCGGCGGCGAATACACCGGGGCACCGTTCTCGTCGAGCCCCGACAGCGGAATGCCGTTGCAGAAGTCGTTCGCCATCTGCACCTCGGCGAACGCGCGCACGAAGTACATCTCGGCAATCCGCGTCGTCTCGTCCTCGCGCCATTTCTGCATCGACGCAATCGCTTCGGTCGCCGACGTGCGAGCGCGCGCGAGGTCGCGGAACATCCCGGTCACCGTACTGTTGTTGACCTGGATGGACCGCTGGTCGGTCTCGTCGTTCTGCACGAACGTCGAGCTCGTGGACCACTCGTCGGCCAGCAGGCCGCCGAAGAGCCACGTGCTCCCCTCGCCGCCGTCGCCGCCCGTGATGTCGCGCAGGCGACCGAGAGCGCCGTTGTAGAGCGCCAGGGCGCCTTCGGGCGAATCCGCGGCCTCCGGGCTGATGAGGTCCGGGTCCGTCGCCTCGAGCAGATTGTCCGTCACGTCGGAGCATGCTCCGAGGAGCGGAACGAACGCCACCGCCGCGAGTCCCGCGGCGACACGCATTCGTCTCCCAATGGTCATGTATCGCTTCATATGAAATTCAGTCCGGTCGGAGGTCAGAAGCCGAGGTTGACGCGGAGCACCCAGTAGCTGGCGAGGCCGATCGTCTGGAAGTCCGACGGAGCATCGCCACCCGAGGTCGCGAGGTAATCATTCTCCGGGTCGATCCCTCGGTAGTGCGACCACGTGCCGAGGTTGCGGCCGGAGAAGACCACGTCGGCGCTGCGGGCGCGGGCCAGGTTCGCCCACCGCTGCGGCATCGAGAACCGCACCGACGCCTCACGGAGCTTCACGAACTCGCCGTCCTGGAAGAAGCCGTCGAGCGTGCGCGACGGATGGTTGCGCGTGGCCACGACCATCGCCTGCTCCTCGAGCGACGCATTCGGGTTCTGGAGGCCGTTGCAGTTCTGGCGGCTCGTGCACCGAATGCGCTCGGTGTTGTTGTACGCGCGATAGCCGCCGCGGTAGTCGAACAGCGCCTGGATGCGGAGCCGGCGGTTGAAGAGCTCGAAGCCCGGCGTGGCCGTGACGATGTGGCGCGGCTGCGTGTAGCCGCGGAACTCGAAGTCATCACCGACGAACACCTCGTTCAACGACTCATCGCTGTTATAGGTGAGGATGCCGTCGTTGTTCTTGTCCTGCCAGCCTGTGATCGGGCGGGCCCACCATCCGAACAGCGGGTGGCCCTCGACCACGCGCGTGGTCGTCCCGATCTGCTCCGGCGTGCCGCCGAGGCTCAGGAGCTTGTTGGAGTTCGTGGAGCCGTTGACCGTCAGGTCGAACGCGAAGCCCTGTCGGTCGATGATCTGCGCGTTCGCGAGCACCTCGAAGCCGCGGTTGCGAACGGCACCGAGGTTCCGGCGCACGTTCGTGGCGCCGGTGCCGGCGGACGGCGCGATGATCGCCGAGATGAGCGCGTCCTTCGTGCGCTTCTGGTAATACGTGAAGTCGAGGCTGAGACGGTTGTTGATCATCTTCGTCTCGAACCCGGCCTCGAACTCCGTGGTACGCTCGGGCTTGAGGTCGACGTTCCCGAGGTCGTCGTTCTGGAGCACCGGCTCGTCTTCGCCCTTGATGTTGATGGCGTTCGCGGCGATGGTGCGGAGCGCGTCGTTAGGTCCGGGCTGCACGCCGGCCGCGCCGTAGGCGCTACGCAGGCGCAGGCTGTTGAGCCAGCCCACCTGCGGGAAGAACGCCTCGTCGCTCACGATCCAGCTCGCGGAGAGCTTGGGGTACCAAACGCTCTGGAAGTCCGTGCCGAACGCGGAGTTCTGGTCGGTGCGCACCGCCGCCGTCAGGAACAGGCGGTCGTTGAGCCCCACCGACTGCTCGAGGAAGAAGCCGAGCGTCTTCGCGAGCGTCGTCGTCTCGTCGGTGCTGGGCTCCGTGGCCGCGTCACACGTCTGCGCCCCGGGCGGCAGGTCCTCGCCGCCGCACTCGTTCCCGTCCAGCTGGTAGTTCACGTACTGCGCGCCTAACGTGGTGCGCGAGTTGAGCCACGGCCGCGGGTTGAAGTTCGCGCCCGTCGTCAGGTCGGCCGTGGTGTTCCGAATGTCGTTCCGGCCGTTGAACTTGAAGCCGAGGCGGTACGTGTTGTTGATGGGCGCGCCCTCACCGCGGAACAGCAGGTTGTCGTCCACGCGGTCGGTGAGGTCGGTGCCCACCGTGAAACGGGTCTGGTTCCAGGTGAACGGCCGCCACGTGGCGTTCGTGCTGGCGATGAACCGATTCACCTTCTGGCCCGTCTTCTCCTGCCACGTGTACGCCGGTGTCCAGGCGCGGTAGCCGGTGAGCGGCGTGCCCGTGCCGGACACGAACCCGTTGTCCTTGTAGCCCTGCCCGCCGAACACCTGCGAGCCGATGCCCACCGTGAAGTTCGACTCGGCGGTGTAGCGCTGGTTCAGGTGGATGTAGCCCGTATTCAACGCGAGATCGAGGTTCGAGCCGACCGACGCGTTCAGGTTCGCGCGCATGGTGTTGCGCTCGAGCGCATTCGGCCGCTTGGTCCACTCGCGAATCGGGGTGCCCTCCTCGCGCAGACGACGCTCCTCGAACGGCGGGAGCTCCAGGACGCCCGTCTCCTCCTCGCGCTCGCCACTCACGAAGTAGCGAACGATCTCGTTCCCCGACGACAGGTTCCCCCCCACCTGATAGCGGGAGCCGGTGCCGATGGGCGTCGCGTCCTCATCGTGGAACGGGCTGTAGATCCGGACGCTGTCCGGGATGCACGTACCGGCGGAAACCAGCGGGAGCGTGCACGACGCGCCGGCGCGCGCTGCGCCGTTGGTGCCCTTGCCGGTGAGCGTGTAGTTCCACGGGTAGGTGCCGCGGTCCTCGAGGTAGCCCGTCTCGCCGTAGACGTTCCAGCGCGGCGCGCCCGCTCGGCCGCGCTTGGTGGTGATGACGATGACGCCGTTCGCGGCGTCGGTGCCGTAGAGCGTGGCGGCCGACGGCCCTTTCACGATCTCGACGTTCTCGATCTCGTCCGGGTTGAGGTCACCCACCCGGCTCGCGTTGTTGCCGCCCGTTCCGAAGCCCGAGCCCAGATTGCTCGTCATGCGGATCCCGTCGATGACGTAGATGGGATCGTTACCGAGGTTGAGGGAGCTCTGGCCGCGGATGCGCACGCGCGCGCCCGTGCCGGTCTGCGTGCCGCTCTGCACGGCCACGCCGGCCGTGCGCGAGTTGATCAGGTCCTCGACGCTCCGCACCGGAGACTCGGCCGCGACCGTGGCGGCATCGATCTGGGCGACGGCGTTCCCGAGCTCCACTCGGCGCTGCTCGCCGGTGGCCGTCGTGACGACCGGCGTCAGGCTGATGGCGACCTGTGCGAGCGCGAAGTCCACGGTCGCTTCCTGATCGGCCGTGACGGTGACCGGCTTCTTCTGCTCGCTGTACCCGACGCGCAGGACGCGCACCTGATGCGTGCCGGCAGGCACGCCGCGGATGGTGAAGCGGCCTTCGGACGCCGTGAGACCGCCGAGCGTGGTGCCGACGATCTGGACCTGTGCCTGTCCGACCGGCTGCTGTGTGGCCGCGTCGGTGACGCGGACGGTGACCCTGCCCTGTTGGGCGTGGGCGGTGAGTGACGTGGCGACGAGTGCCACCGCGATCCCGGCCGCCCATCGAAAGTGCTTCGACGGGGAAGATCTCATGCGGACTACCTCCTGCTGAGTCGTGAAGGCGGAGCGACCCGCCCGCTGTGGCGGGCCCGCGGGGAGATGGA
>DASURJ010000878.1:0-3008 GCA_036280115.1 Gemmatimonadaceae bacterium | reverse complement strand
CGCTCGTTCAGCAGCGCCGAGTAGTGCGCCTGGCCCACGGCCAGCGCGGACACGTCGTTGGTGGTGACGTGATTGACGAACTTGACGGCGTCCGCGCCGCGGACGAGGAACTCGCCCATGTGGCTGACATCGAAGAGGCCGGCGCGCTCGCGGACGGCCTTGTGCTCGGTCGTAATGCCGGTCGGGTACTGGACTGGCATCTCGTAGCCGGCGAACGGGACCATCTTGGCCCCGAGCGCAACGTGGGTATCGTGAAGGGGCGTGCGCTTGAGCGCCGCGCTGGTCGTATCGGTCGTGGTCATTGTCGAAGGCTCCTGCTGCGGCGGGGGCGAACAGAGAAGGCAGGAATATGCCGGAACGGCAGTACCTCACGGAAGTCTCGCGGCTATGCGCCGCGCTGGCAATCGCCACAACCCTGAGCGCGGTTCCGCTCGCTCGAGCGTGCGGACAGTTCAGCGCGCTTGGCGGACGCACGGCGGGCGCGCAGGTCCTCGTGGTCGGGACCTACCACATGAGCAACCCCGGCCTCGACCTCATCAACATCAAGGCCGATGACGTGCTCGCCCCCAGACGGCAGCGCGAGATCGAGCAGGTGGCCGAGCGGCTCGCTGGATTCCGCCCGACGAAGGTCGCGGTGGAGATCCCGTGGGGGCGGGACTCGGCGTCGAACGCGCTCTACCAGCGCTACCTCGCGGGAACGCACACCCTCGACCGCACGGAGATGCAGCAGCTCGGCTTTCGCGTGGCGAAGGCCGCCGGGCTCCCGCGCGTGTACGGCGTGGATTACCGGCTTGGCGTGAACATGGCGCCCGTGATGGTCTCGGCACTCATGAACGGGCAGTCGGAGCTTGCCGCGGCGGCGCAGGCGCTCACGTCGCGTCTCATCGCCGAGGCGGACAGCCTGATGCGCACCGCCACGGTGGGCGACATTCTCGCGATGCTGAACTCCGCACGCGCCGACTCGGCGCACGGCATCTACATGGCCGCGTTGCGCGTGGGCACCGACACGAACTACGTGGGCGCGAACGTGACCGCGCGCTGGTACGAGCGCAACCTCAAGATCGCGTCGAACGTGCTCCGGACCATCGACTCGCCCGCGGACCGCGTGCTCGTGGTCATCGGCGCGGCGCACGCTCCCATTCTGCGCGAGCTGCTCGCGCGCGTTCCCGGGGTCACCGTGGTCCCCGCGGGCGACGTGCTTCGTTAGGCACGGCCCGCGGGGCGGCGGCCGCTACGGCCGCGATTCGCGCTCGACGGCGCGATCCATCTCGCGCTCGTTGACGGTGCGCACCGCCCCCACGCGCGGCGGCTCGCCGGTGACCATGGCTTTTGCCACCTCGAACAGCACGACGGGGCGCGGCTTCGTGACCTTCATGTAGGTCACCGACTCGGCTTCCACGAGAATGAGCGCGATGCGCGGATCGTTCTCGGACCCGTCGCGATTGCCGCCTTCGTCACCGAGCCAGGCCTTCCAGTCGGGCTTGTAGAGCTCGCGCACGAGCTCGCGGTCGGTGCTCACGGTGGCGAGGCCGGCCACCGAGACCCACTCGCGCGAGCTGCTGTCGTAGTACGCGAGGTTCACGTGCGGGTCGGTCATGAGGTCATCGAGCTTGTGCGCCTCGATGTTCGTCATGAACCAGAGATCGACGCCGCTCGTCTGCTCCTGCGTCTGCATGGGACGCGACACGAGGTGACCGTCCGCGCGCCGCGTGGTGAACATCGCGATCTCGATGCCGTCGATCAGCTCGTAGAGCTCGTCGAGCTTCTTCTCGGTCGAGACTGCGTCGTCGCGATTCTTCGCGCTTGCCCTGTCGGCCATCGTGTCACCTCGGTGCGGTTGAACTCGGTGTGTGTTCGTTACTCGGTGTGTGTTCTCTAATCGTTGCGGCACAGGCGGGCAGAACACGTGCCGTGCGCGATGGTGCCGGGAGATCTTCGGAGTGGCGTGAGGCAGGACCCCTTGACCGAACGTCCATGAGCGCGGAACGTATGCGGCGCTTCGACGCCCATGTCGTGAACGCGCCGCGCACGCGGCGCATGCCCACGGAGGACGGATGACCGTGCTGTTCGTGGGAATCAGTCACGCGACTGCCCCGCTGGCGACGGTGGAGTCGGTCTCCTTTTCGGGAGCCGACGCCACCGCCACGCTCGCGCGCGTCACTCCAGGCGATTCGCCACCGACGCTTCCGCTGCGCGAGCTCGTCATCCTCTCGACGTGTCATCGAGTGGAGCTGTACGGCGTTCCCGCGCACGACGTCGCCCGACCGAGCGCCGCACTCGACGCGATGGCGGCGCTGATCGCCGCCCGAGCGCCGGGCGACGTGAGCGTCGACGCGGCGGTGAGGCGGCTCGTGGGGACCGAGGCCACGCGCCATCTCTTTCGCGTTGCCGCTGGACTCGAGTCGATCGTGCTCGGCGAGTCGGACGTGTTGCAGCAGGTGGCTGCCGCGCTCGCGACGGCGGTGCGCGTCGGCGCGGCCGGCTCGACGCTCGCGCCGCTCTTCGAGTCCGCGGTGCGCGTGGGGCGCCGCGCGCGAGCGGAAACGTCCATCGGCAACGCCGCCGCGAGTGTCGGCGCGATCGCGGCCGAGTTTGCGGAGGAACTGGCGGACGAGCTTCGCGGGCGTCGCGCGCTTCTCGTCGGCTCGGGGAAGATCGGCCGCTCGGCGGCGAGGGCGCTGCGCGCGAACGGCTTCTGGGAGATGATGGTGGCGCCCGCGCCGGACACGGACGCGGAGGCGCTCGCGGCAGAGCTGTCCGCGAAAGTCGTCGCGGCGGATGCGCTGCCACACGCACTGGCCGAGAGCGATCTCGTGCTCGCGTGCTCGCCGCGTCCGGCGCAGCTCGATGCCGCGACGGTACGCCAGGCAATGCGCGGTCGCGTGGCGCGGCCGATCGCGATGATCGACCTCGCGGCCGACGAGGCCATCGAGCCGGCGGTCGCGGACCTGGCCGGCGTGCGCGTCGTGAGCGCCGCGGAGCTGCGCGAGCGCATCGACGTCGTCATC
>DASURJ010000877.1:0-6652 GCA_036280115.1 Gemmatimonadaceae bacterium | reverse complement strand
CAGAATCTCTACGACAAGAGCGGCGGCGGGCCGGGCTACTCTCCGGGGTTCGCGGGACTGCAGTACTACGGCAAGGGCGGCACGTCGGTGTTCAAGCCGTTCTCCAAACAGTCGCAGAACGTGAAGAAGCAGCGCAAGCTGATAAGCGGTGCCAGCCTCGTCGGCCCGGACGTCCTCGGCATGATGTACTGGACGACGACCGGCATGTTCGAGAGCATCAAGAAACGGAACGACAAGATGTGGGACCCGCCGAACGTCGCGAAGCTCCGGAAACTGTGGGGCCAGGGCCTCGAGGAGTTCGTCTGGGAGCGGAACCCGTTCCATGCCGCCTCCGGCTCGGCGGTCGGCCCGCTGCGCAAGCGGTTCATGCCGAACATCGTCATGATCGACTTCGCGGACGACATGAAGTGCCAGGAGATTCGCAACCTGAACGACCTGTCCCCCGATGACCTCGCAGCGGTATGAGGCGAGCGTGCTATTGCGAACGAAGCGACGTGATCGGATCGATCCGCATAGCGCGGCGCGCCGGGACCAGGCTCGCGATCACGACCACGAGCGTGAGTACGCACACGACGGTGCCTAACACCACGGGGTCGCGCGGAGTGACCCCGTAAAGGACCGACGACACGACGCCCAGCGTAGCGACCGAGAGGACGAGGCCAACTCCCAGGCCGATCCACCCGAGTCGCAATCCTTGCCCCACGACAAGCCGCACGATCGCCGGGCGGCGTGCGCCGAGGGCCATGCGTACACCGATCTCCCGCGTCCGCTGCGCGACCGAGTACGACACAACGCCGTACACGCCGACCGTCGCGAGCACCAGCGCCAGGAGGCCGAACACCGTCGCGAACGCCGAGCCGAGCCGCGTGAACAGGAGCGCCTGCCCGTTGCGAAGATGATCGTCCATGGTGCGCACGTCGAACACGGGCAGGCTCGGGTCGAGACCTGCGATGACGGCGCGGATGGGCCGCGCGACGGCGGACGGATCCGACGAGGTCCGGACCAGAATCGTCATCGGCCCGCGATACGCCTGCGCGATGGGGAGGAAGATGTACGGCCTGGGTGTCTCGCCGAGGATCATGTCCTGCATACCGCGAACGACGCCGACGATCTCGACAATGGGACCACCCTGACCGCCGAAGCGGAAACGCTTGCCGATCGCTGGTTGGCCTGGCCAGACCGCGTTGACGAACGCGTCGCTCACGATCGCTACCGGCGGCGCACTCGCGTCGTCGCGGTCGGTGAACAGACGACCCTCCAATAGTGGAATTCCCATGGCGGCGAAGTAGTCGCCGGCTACGACGTTGTGGAAGTGGTTGAACCCGTTGTCGGGCACCGGGACCCCCGGGGCGATCGGCACGACGGGACGGGCGGCGCGGTCGTACCCGAACGGAACAAAGCGCGTCAGCGCCACCGATTTCGCACCGGGCACCGCGGCGGCGCGACGCAGTAACTCGCGGTAGAACTGCTGGCCCCGCAGGCTGTCGTAGCTCTGAGTGCGGAGCTCCGTGGAGAGCATGAGCAGGCTGTCAGTGCGGAAACCGAGGTTCATGCGTGTTGCATTCGCCGAGCTTCGCACGAACAATCCGGCACAGACGAGCACGACGACCGAGATCGCGATCTGACCGGCCACGAGCGCGGAGCGCAGCCGCCGGTGACCGACCGTCGCAGAATTGCCTGTGCCGGATCTGAGTACGTCGTTGAGGTTCCGCTTCCGCGCGGCGGAGGCGGGGGCGATCCCCGCCGCGAGCGCGGCGATGAGCGTCGCGATAGCGGTGACGGCGATGATGCGGCCGTTCAACTCGAAGCCCCAGCGGATCGGGATGTCGGTCGCGATGTCGATGGACTCGAGAGCACGAACGGCACCGTACGTTACGGCCACCGCGCCGATGCCGCCGAGCATCGCGAGCAGCGCGGACTCGACGAGCACCTGTCGCACGAGACGCCACTGGCTGGCGCCGATCGCGGCGCGAACGGCGAGATCGCGCCCGCGCGCGACGACTCTCGCGAGCAGCAGACTCGCGATGTTCGCAGACGCCACGAGCATGACGAGCATGACGAGCGTCATGAACATCGCCGCAATGGCCGGTGCGATCCCGGACACCGTGATGCTCGGGCGCGCGAACCGCTCGCGCATGAGCACTGCGCCCACGTTGTTGTTCGTGGCCGGATAGGCCCGCTCGAGCTGTCGCGCCTTGAGGCGCACAGCCTCTCTCGCCACGCTCAGTGACACGCCGGGCCGGAGCCGCCCGAATACGCTGACGGCAGTCGATGCGCGGTTCTCGAGTACGGCGCCATACACCGGAGGTACCTGGTCGATGGGTGCGACGCCGTCGATGTCCACGAGCGGCCTAACGCCGTGGAACGCGGGCGGCATGACCCCGATCACGGTCACCGGATGGTCGTTGATGCTGATGACGCGCCCAATGACTCCCGAATCGCCGGCGAAATACGCCTGCCATCCCTTGTACGTCAGGACGATCGTCGGGTGGGCGAGCGCACCGCGGTCCTCGCCGGGCTCGAACGTCCGCCCGAGCAGCGGGCGGAGCCCCAGCACCGCGAAGTAGTTCGCGGTCGCGTCGTCGATCCAGATGCGGTCCGCGCCACGATCGGTCCTGAGCTCGACGACCCTGCTCGTGTATGCCGCGAGCGACGCGAACACGGCTGTATCAGCACGGAAGTCGCGAAAGTCGGGGAACGAGAGGTCATGCGGCTGCGCCATTCTGTCCTCGGTCCGTCCGAGGACGACGAGGCTCACCCCGTGCTCGCCGGGAAGCGGCTTGAACAGGATGTTGTCGACGACGCTGTACATGGCGCCGGTCACGCCGATCCCTAACGCGAATGTGAGCCCGACGACAGCGACGAGCCCGGGGCTCCGACGCAGGGCGCGGACGGCAACCCGAACATCGCCCAGGACGTCGTTCGCGAGGTGTGCGCGCCGCACACTGGCCGCGTGCCGCTCGTCCATGCTCCGAAGCGTCCGTCGCGCGAGATCCAGGTCCCCGAACTCGCGAAGCGCCTGGGCGCGCGCGGCCGCCCGATCGAGGCCGGTCGCACACAACTCCTCGGTCCGTGCGTCGACGTGGAACGCAAGCTCGGCATCGATGTCGGCCGCGATGTTCGCGCGCCAGAAGGAGAGATAGCGATGCCATTTCGGACTTTCGTCGCCGGCCATGACTCAACTCGCGGACGGTTGAACGGTCGCGTGAATGACCTTGGATACCGCCGCCGAGTACCGGTCCCAGCTCGATGCCCGTGCACGGAGCTGCTGCCGGCCCTTGGCGGTGAGGCGGTAGTACTTGGCCCGGCGCTTGTTCTCGGTGAGGTCCCAGTCGGCGTCGATGAGCCCGCGATGCTCCATGCGATGGAGCGCCGGATAGAGCGCGCCGTCCTCGATCTGCAGGACGTCGTCGGTGGTCTGGCGAATCCACTTCGCCACGCCGAACCCGTGCATGGGCCCCCAGGAGAGGGCCTTGAGGATCATGACATCGAGCGTGCCCTGGAGGAGCCCGAGGTCGGGAGGCGCACCATTGGATCGCACAGTCGGCATGGCGTACTTACCCTAAGCAAGTCAGGGTACTATCGGGTCATTACCCTAAGATGTCAAGGGTAATCGCGCGACGTCGCCATGACGGCCCGCTTCACCCCGGTAATTGACAAAGCCCGCGGCGGTCAGTAGCACAAAGGGGTCGACACCGGAGAGCCCGCCTATGATGCAACCCAATCGCACCCGTTCCCTGGCGCTCGTGGGTCCGCTCGACGCCCACCGGCGCGTGACGCAGACCGCCGGGTTTCCGATCGACCCGTCGAAGATCCTCCCGGCGCCGGACGTGATCCTGCTCATCGCGGACGCTGACAAGAGCGCCATGCTCTTCCGCTACACTACGCACGGCGAGTTCGCCGGTGACACATGGCACCCGTCGGTCGACGCCGCGCGCGAGCACGCGATCTACGACTACAGCGACGCGCTCGGCGAGTGGATCGACGTGCCTGGCGAGGTGGAAGACGCGCATGCGTTCGCGATCCAGTACGCGGCCGAGCGACTGAATAGCCGGGGGGAGTGGTAGCGTCGCGACGCGGCGGTGTTGCTGAGCGCCCGGCAGACCGATCTGCGGCCTAGCGCGCTCCTGGCGCAGCACGCGGACGTGTTCGCAGTGTTCGACGCGAGGACGCAGGACTCGGGCAACGTGTCGTACGGCGCGCAGGTCGGCGGGGACCGGCTTTTCATCAAAACAGCAGGTTCCCCGGATAACCCTCGACCGTACCTCGCGCACGACGCGCGCGTTGCCCTGCTCCGCAGCGCCGCTCGGCTCGCACGCTCGGTGTCGGATCCCGCGCTCCCCGCGCTGCGAAACGTCATCGAGTCGCCCGAAGGCCCGCTTCTCGTGTACGAGTGGGTCGATGGCGAGCTCGTCGGCGTTTCGCGGTCCCGTAGGGACGACCCGACCTCGTCGTTCGCCCGATTCAAGGCGCTCGATGCCAACGAGCGAATGGCTGCACTCGACGCGGTGTTCCGACTGCACGTCAAGCTGGCGGAGCGAGGCTGGATCGCGTCGGACTTCTACGACGGATCGCTCATCTACGACTTCGCGCGACGCCGCATCTACGTCGTGGACCTGGACAGCTATCGGGACGCGCCGTTCACGAACGACATGGGCCGGATGTTCGGCTCCGACCGGTTCATGGCACCGGAGGAGTACGAGCTCGGCGCCCTCATCGACGAGCGGACGACGGTATTCACGATGGGGCGGACGGTCGCCGAGCTTCTGTCGTTAGGCACGGAAGCGATTGACAGGCTGATTGCTCGCGCGTGCAACGCCAATCCTCGACACCGGTTTCCCACCGTGGCGGATTTCTACGAAGCGTGGTCGCACGCGAGTCGCGAGTACATCGCGCGGCGCCCCGCTCGGTAAGGCCGGCTTGAGTGCAGGGGGATACGGATTCAGCCCTCGAACGGATGGGAATGGAAGCCGTTAACTGATAGCTGCCGCTGTCGCCTTCCTGGACCCGAGCATCCGAATCGCCAGATAGAGCAACAGCCCGCCCGGGCCAAGCAGAAACGTCAGTACCAGCGCCGGCACGACGAGCAGGTGCGGGACCCCGCGACGCTGCGCGTCGCGCAGTTCCCACCCGCCAATGAACAGATCGAAGGCCAGGTAGTGAACCCAGCCCGCGAGCAGTCCCCACGGGTTATCGAAGAGTGTCCTGACGCCCGTCAGCGAGGAGAATCCGCCCTCACTCCCCGGCAGCGCCACGAGCACGAGCGCCACGTAGGCCACCGCGAGCACCCCGGGCACCACCACGGGCACGACTTCGGTGGACCACCGCTGGCGCGGTAAGAACACGAGCGGCAGCCACCCCGCCATGGCCACGGCGTTCAGCACCGAGAAGAGCTGTTCGGCTGTCATGCGACCCTCCGAGTCAGGCCGTCGCGTGCACCAGAGCCGATCCATGCGAAAGCGATCACAGTGAGCGCCGCCCCGAGCGCAAGCGACGCGAGTACCATCGCATCGGGCGCGACCACGCTCAGTCCACGGAGCGCGCCTACCAGCAGGACGAGAAAGAGCATCGCATAGCTCGCGGCCGCGGCAAGCATCGCCCTAACGCGAACGTCCTGGGGTCGATCCCACCGCCGGAGGCCGACGGCGACGAGCGCCAGCGCCTGGATCGCGTGCAGACCGATGAAATGCGGAACCCGCAGATCGCCGTGCTCGCGACTCCACCCGGTGACCGGCATGCCAGGGCCACCGTCCGGCGCGCCGACTGTGTGTGCGCCCACGATCGGCATGGCGCGTCCGGCACGCGCGTCCGCTAGTTGCTCCGCCGTGGGACGCGTCATGAGCCCACCGGTAGACGCTCCTGCGATCGTGAGCGCCATGCCGAGTCTGAGTGCCCATCCCAGCGTCCGGTCGCCGAAGCGTTGCCGCCACAGTGCCACCGCGACCGAGATGCTGACGAGCGTCTGCACGACGATCGCGGCCCCCATGATCGTGAACAGCGCGCCGTCGAGCAGGGTGGACGCGTTGAAGTGGCTCGTCGTCCCACGCCACGCCTGCAGGTCGATGATCCCCACCTCGAGCAGGAACACGATCGCGGTCGTCCACCCCACCACTCGGCGCATTCGCGGCCAGTCCGTGAGGTACCCGAAGATCCACGCGAGCGTGAGGCTGTAGACCGCGGTGGAGACCGCGAACTTGAACGGCTTGAGCCACGCGGGCGCGCCGGTGATCACGCGCGGGTCGACGACGAGCCCCAACGCTGACGGCACGGCAACGACGAGCATGAGCAGTCCGACGGCGGTGAGTGGCGGGCTCGCGCGCCACAGACGACCGAGCAGGGCTGCGGCCTGTGCCTTCACGGTGACTGGGTTGGCCAGGGTGGCCTGTCGCGTCGGTTGCATCTGAACCCCTCCGAATGTTGCCAATGTCAACATACACTAACAGCACATGTTGACTATGTCAACACCGATGCGTAACTTCGTTCCCCATGGCCACATCGAAGAAGTCATCCCGCGTCAAGCGAACCAGGCCCTACCACCACGGCAACCTGCGCCGAGCGCTCCTGGATGAAGCGCTGTCGACGATTCGCGACGAGGGGGTGGCTGGACTCACGCTGCGCGAGATCGGGGCGCGAGTCGGCGTCTCCCGCAGTG
>DASURJ010000876.1:0-2416 GCA_036280115.1 Gemmatimonadaceae bacterium | reverse complement strand
AGCAGCGATCGCGGCACGACGACGACCGACGGCCCCGCCTGCTCGAGCCGCCGCTCCTCGAGCAGCGCGAGCGCCTGAACGGTCTTGCCGAGTCCCATGTCATCCGCCAGACAACCGCCGAAGCCGAATCGCTGGAGGAAGTGGAGCCACGCGAGCCCTTCGCGCTGGTACGTGCGCAGCTCGCCGTTGAAGCTCGGTCGCGGGTCGGCCGGCTGGAGCGTCTCGAACGAGCGGAGCTCGCGGCGCGCGTGCGCGAACTGATCGTCGACCTTGGCCGCCGGCATGGCTGCGAGCAACGCGTCCAGCAGTCCGATCTGCGAGCGCGTGAACCGAACCGCATCGTCGGCGGCATCCCCCACCCCCGTCAATGCGCGGAGGCGATCGGTCCACTCGTCAGGCAGGATGCCGACCGTGCCGTCGGTGAGCGTCACCGTGCCGCGCCCCTGGCGCAGCGCCGCGAGCAGCTCGGGGAGCGTCGCGCGCGCGTTCCCGAACGACGCCCCGCCGCGGAGCTCGAACCAGTCGATTCCGCTCGCGATCTCCACCTCGAGCTCGCCGCCGCCGCGAACATGGCCTTCGTCCGTCTCGACGTGCCACCCCGCGGCGACGAGCGTGGCGATCGCGCGCGGCAACCGGCTCGACACAATGCGCACGACGTGTCGCGATGCGTTGTAGTCGTACTCGTCGCGGAAGCCGAGCGTGTGGAGCTGGTCCATCGCGTGGCGCTCGGAGCCCGGGTCGCGGCGCACAATGCGGCGCTGCTCTTCGTCGAAGAGCGCGACCTGGTGCTCCTTGCCGTTCACGATGATGCCGGCGTAGTCGAACGTCACCTCCGCCGTCGTCTTCGCCGCGGCCCAGGCCACGACGGGCTCGGGGATGAGACGAATCCGCGGCGTCGGGGCCGGTTCCTCCAGACGGACCCCGAGCGTCTCGGGCAGCTCGATCGCCGGAACGGCGGGAAGCGTGTGCAACTCGCGCAACAGCTCGAGCACCTCAGCCGCCGGTACCTCGATCGATCCTTCGTCGGCGAGCGCGACGACGAGGGCGTGACTCACGTCGTCCCGCACCCGCGACGCGACGCCGTGCGCGATCACGAGGCCGGGCGCGAGTAACGCTACGTCGCTCAGCGACAACCGCTCGTCGCCGCGGCGCAACCACCCCTGGACGCGGAGCGACTGTGCGCCGTTAGGCGAGCTGCCCGGCACTGCGGGAGTCAGTGGCGCAATGTCGACGCGAAGCTCCCACGGGTCGCCGTGGTCCCAGGTGAGGGGATGGGGGTCCGACTCTCCCTGCAGGCTCACGCGGCATCGACCCGTCTCGCACATCAGGCGAAGCGTCGTATCGAATGCGGTGGGCTCGAGATAGTAGCGCCGGTTGGGAGCGCCGAACCCCATGGGCATCCGGAGGTCCGACATGGAGCCCGTCAGCATCTGGGCGATCTGTCGGTCGAGCGGGTCCGGCGCGCTCAACCACTGATCCTCTCGGAGCGAGAACTGCTTTGGGGTGCTCCATTCACCGCCCGGCATACGGCGCTGGGTCGCGAGCTCGACTACGAGCCCACGCTGCTGCGTCCGCGTCGCGACGATGTCCACGACGTAGATGATGCGGCGGTCGCTCGGGAACGTGCTCTGCGGCAGGGCGTGCGCCACCTGCGGAAGGCGGTCGCGAATGCGCTGCAGCTTCCGCTTCCACGAGAGCTCAGGCGGACGCGCCGCACCCGGCCCCCGGGCCCGCGTCCTGGGAAGCCCATCGAACCGAAGCAGGCGCTGCGAATCGGCCGCGAGCAACGTGGCCCACACGTGCTTGCACACGCCATAGGTGCCCCATGCCGGGCAGCTGCACTCGTGCGAGAGCCGGCCATTCGCGTCGGGCTCGATGCGAACCGTATAGATCTCCGCCCCGCGCACATGGGCGACAATGCCCTGATCCACCGAAACGATGCGGACCACGCCGCGCCTGAAGTACTGCTGGCCGCGGTCGCGGGTGTCGCTGGGAAATGACGCCGTGACGTCCGGCGGGATGGGCATCGAAACGCGAGTCGTCGAAGGGGAACCTGAAAAGCTCAGGTCACACACCCCCCTCGGCAAGGGCGTATTTGGGACGTCAGCGCCAGCGTGCGGGCGACGGGGGACGGGCGACGGCGACGGGCGACGGCGACGGGCGACGGGGGACGGGCGAACGGCGGGCAGTCATCAGTCGTGAGTTCATCAGTCGTCAGTGCTCAGTAGCGTCGCTGGCCACCGACGACCGAGTCACCCACGACGGATGACTGCCCGCCGTTCGCCCGTCGCCCGTCCCCCGTCCCCCGTCCCCCGTCGCCCGCACGCTGGCGCTGACGTCCCAAATACGCCCTTGCCGAGGGGGGTGTGTGACCTGAGCTTTTCAGGTTCCCCTTCGACGACTCGCGTTTCGATGC
>DASURJ010000875.1:0-2962 GCA_036280115.1 Gemmatimonadaceae bacterium | reverse complement strand
GGCGTCGCTCGCCCACAAGACGCATGAGGCGCGCGAGGCGCAGCCGGCGTGGGCAGCCACCCCGCTGTCCGAGCGCCTCGCCCGCGTCCGCAGGTTCGGCGAACTGCTCGCCGAGCGACGCGAGCCCCTCGCCGCAACGCTCACCTCCGAGATGGGCAAGCCCATCGTCCAGGCGCGCAACGAGATCAAGGCGATGCAGGGGCGCATCGACTTCTTCCTCGAGCACACCGAGCGCGCCATCGCCGACGAGGTCGTGCACCACTCCTCGAAGGCCCCCGCGCTCGAGGAGCGCATCCGCTACGAGCCGCTCGGCGTCGTCGCCAACATCTCGGCCTGGAACTATCCGTATTTCGTCGGCTCCAACGTCTTTCTCCCGGCGCTGCTCACGGGCAACGCCGTCCTCTACAAGCCGTCGGAGCATGCGACGCTCACGGGACTCGCGATCGCGGAGCTCATGAACGACGCGGGCGTGCCGCAGGATGTCTTCAAAGCGGTCATCGGAGGTGGCGATGCGGGACGCACACTGCTCGAGCAGCAGATCGACGCGATCTACTTCACCGGATCGTACGCCACCGGGCGCAGGATCGCCGAGTCGGTGGCTCCGCGGTTGATTCGCGTGCAGCTCGAGCTGGGCGGCAAGGACCCGGCGTACGTGTGCGACGATGCCGACGTCGCGCGCGCCGCGCACGCGGTCGCCGAAGGCGCCTTCTACAACGCCGGCCAGAGCTGCTGTGCCGTCGAGCGCGTCTACGTGCACCGTCGCATTGCCGGCACGTTCACGGAGGCGTTCGTCGCCGCGGTGCGCGACTATTCCGTCGGTGATCCCATGGAGGAGAGCACGTTCATCGGCCCGCTCGCGCGCAAGGCGCAGCTCGACGTCCTCGAGGACCAGGTCGCGGACGCCACGCGCCTCGGCGCCCGCCTGCTGCTCGGCGGAGCGCGCCGGAAGGGCCGCGGGTTCTACTTCGAGCCGACGGTGCTAACCGGCGTGGACCTCCGCATGAAGGTCATGCGCGAGGAGAGCTTCGGTCCGATCATCGGCATCCAGGAGGTCGGCGGCGACGACGAGGCGGTCGATCTGATGAACGACACCGAGTACGGCCTCACCGCGGCCGTGTACACACCCGATCGCAATCGCGCCGAGCGTCTGCTCGGGCGCGTCAACGCGGGGACGGTGTACTGGACCTGCTGCGATCGCGTGAGCCCGCGGTTGCCGTGGACCGGTCGCAAGCACTCGGGGATCGGAAGCACGCTGTCGGTGGCCGGAATTCGGGCGTTCGTGCAGCCGAAGGCGTGGCATCTTCGGTGTGAGTGTTAGCGACGGGCGGGATTCGTGCGTCCTCTTCAGACACCGGCCGAGATCTATCTGTGAGCGCCAGGGACCCGCGCGTGGATCAAGCCCTCGCCTGGCTCGAGCGCCGCGGCTCGAAGAAGAACCGGGACGGGATGGCACGATACGGCATCGTGGCCGACAAGGTGTTCGGCGTCTCCGCCCCCGGCATCCGTCAGCTCGCCAGCCGATTCGGCCGGGACCACGAGCTGGCGCTCGCACTCTGGGATACCGGATGGTACGAGGCACGCGTCCTCACCGCGTTCGTCGACGAGCCCAAGCGGGTCACGCCGGCGCAAATGAACCGCTGGGCGGGCGACTTCGACAACTGGGCGATCTGTGACGCGCTCTGTTTCCACCTCTTCGACCGGACGCCGCATGCCTGGCGCAAGGTGGAGGAATGGGCTGAGCGCCGAGAGGAGTTCGTCAGGCGTGCCGCCTTCTCGCTGCTGGCTGCACTCGGCGTCCACGACAAGCGCACCGGCGACGAGCCCTTCCTGAAGTCACTGCCGCTCATCGAGCGCGCGGCGACCGACGACCGCCACATCGTCAAGAAGGGCGTGAGCTGGGCACTGCGCGTCCTGGGGAAGCGCGACGCCACTCTGCATTCCGCCGCGCTGCGGACCGCCACTCGCCTGTCGGAGTCCTCCGATGCGGCCTCGCGGTGGGTGGGGAGAGACGCGCTCCGCGACCTCACGAGGCCGGCGGTTCGACAGAGGTTCTCGAACACCTGAGCGCGCCTAACCTCGGAAGTCAGGCCGGCGCAAACTCCAGTCGGTGCGTCCCCGGCCCGCTCGTCGACGCTGGACAGGTCGTCGATGCTACATTTACGCTGCCGCTCCTCCCGATCCGCGATCGACTGAGCTGTTTCATAACCTTGGGCGTCCCGGAAGCCAGTGCATCCCGGAAGATGCCTCCTCGTATTCGAACAATGGATTCATGACCGACCCTCGCGTCGACGAAACCCTCACCTGGCTCGAGCGCCGCGGCACGAAGAAGAATCGCGAGGGGATGGCGCGCTACGGCATCGTCGCGAAGAAGGTCTTCGGCGTCTCCGTCTCCGACCTCCAGCAGCTCGGCAAGCGCATGGGGCGCGACCACGACCTCGCGCTCGCGCTGTGGGACACCGGCTGGTACGAGGCGCGGATGCTCACCGGCTTCATCGACGTCCCGGAGCAGGTCACGCCGGCACAAATGAATTCCTGGGCGCGCGACTTCGACAACTGGGCCGTATGCGATCACCTCTGCTTTCATCTGTTCGACAGGACGCCGCACGCCTGGCGAAAGGTCGAGCAGTGGAGCACCAGGAAGGAGGAGTTCGTCAGGCGCGCCGCGTTCGCGCTGCTCGCGGCCCTCGCCCTCCACGACAAGCGCGCGGAAGACGAACGGTTCCTGAAGACCTTGCCGCTCATCGAGCGCGCCGCCAGCGACGACAGGAACTTCGTGAAGAAGGGAGTGAGCTGGGCGCTGCGCGGGATCGGCAGGCGCAACCGGACGCTCAATGTCGCGGCCGTCGATCTCGCGACGCGCCTGGCCAAGTCCGACGAACCTGCTGCGCGATGGGTGGGCAGGGACGCGCTCCGCGACTTCGCGCGCGTGGCGGCGCGACGGAAGACTGCGACCAGGAAGAGA
>DASURJ010000874.1:0-2113 GCA_036280115.1 Gemmatimonadaceae bacterium | reverse complement strand
GCATCGTCGTGAAGGTGCAGCCGCCGTCGGACCAGGAGCTCGCCCTGATCGACGATGGCACGGTGCTCGTGTCGCTCATGCGGCCGGGGCAGAGCGGAGACCTCTTCAACCGGCTGGCGTCGCGCCGCGTCACGGCCCTCGCGCTCGAGCTGGTCCCGCGCATCACCCGCGCGCAGTCGATGGATGTGCTCTCGTCGCAGGCGACGGTCGCCGGCTACAAGGCCGTCCTGATCGGCGCCGCGGAACTGGGCAAGTTCCTCCCCATGCTCACCACCGCCGCCGGGAACATCTCGCCGGCCAGGGTCTTCGTGATCGGTGCGGGGGTGGCCGGACTTCAGGCGATCGCGACGGCGCGACGGCTCGGCGGCGTCGTATCCGCCTTCGACGTGCGGCCGGCGGCGAAAGAGCAGGTGCAGAGCCTCGGCGCGTCGTTCGTCGCGGCCGAGCTCGTGAGCGAGACCGCGGAAACAGCGGGCGGCTACGCGCGCGAGCAGTCCACCGACGAGCAGGCGCGGACCGCGGCAGCGATCGCGGCGCACATCAAGGACGTGGATCTCGTGGTCACCACCGCGCAGATCCCCGGCCGGGCGGCACCGCGCCTCATCACGGATCTCATGGTGCGGACGATGCGCGCCGGCGCCGTCATCGTGGATCTCGCCGCGGAAACCGGTGGCAACTGCGAGCTGTCCCGCCCCGGCGAAACGGTGCATGCGCACGACGTCACGATCGTCGCGCCGGTGAACCTCCCGGGCACGGTGCCCTTCCACGCCAGCCAGATGTTCGGCCGCAACGTGCTCACGCTGCTCCAGCACCTGATCAAGGATGGCGAAGTCGTGATCGACCTCGACGACGAGATCACCGGAGCCATGGTGGTCACCTCGGGCGGGGAAGTCCGATACCCCAGGCCCTAACCACGCTGCAGATGCTTCTCCTCCAGATCTATGTTTTCGTGCTCGCGGCCTTCGTGGGATTCATGGTCATCTCGCGCGTGCCGCCCCTGCTGCATACGCCCCTGATGGCCGCCACGAACGCCATCTCGGGAATCTCGCTCGTCGGGTCGATCATCGCCGCCGGCGCGCAGCACGGCCGCCTCGCCACGATCCTCGGCTTCATCGCCGTCGTGTGCGCGACCACGAACATCGTCGGTGGCTTCCTGATCGTGGACCGCATGCTGAAGATGTTCCGGCGCGACGACAAGGCGGCGAAACCCGAGGCCGCGAAGACGGCCGACGCGCCGCGGAAGGTGTAGCGCCGATGCGCGAGTACTTCATCCAGGCGAGCTACCTCCTCGCGTCCGTCCTGTTCATTCTCGGCCTGCGGAGCCTCACGAGGCCGGACCGGGCGCGCCGGGGGATGCAGCTGGCCGCCGCGGGCATGCTGTTCGCCGTCGTCGGCACACTGCTGCACCATTCGATCGTCGACTACCGCTGGATCATCGGCGGCCTCGTGCTCGGCACGGTCATCGGATATCCGCTCGGCATGTGGGTGCCGATGACGGCGATGCCGCAACGCATCGCGATCTCGCTGACCTTCTCCGCGCTCGCGGCCACGCTGGTGGGTGTCGCCGAGTACTACACGCGTGCGCAGGGGGCGGAGGGAGCCGGACTCTCCCGCGCCGTGATGACGGCGCTCGGGTTCGAGGTCATGCTCGGCGCCATCACGGTAGGGGGGACGCTCATCGCCGCGGGCAAGCTCCAGGAGCTCCTGACGTCGAAGCCGGTGACCTTCCCCGGCCAGAACCTCGTGAACGGCGCGATCTTCCTCGTGCTGCTCGGGTTGCTCGCGGCGCTCATCTACGATCCGAGCCAGCACGCGCTGTTTTACGGGCTGATGGGTTTGTCGGCGCTGTTCGGCATCATGCTCGTGCTGCCCATCGGCGGCGCGGACATGCCCGTCGTCGTCGCGCTGCTCAACTCGTACTCCGGGCTCGCCTCGTGCGCGACCGGGTTCGCGATCGGAAACGTCATCCTCATCATCAGCGGCTCCCTCGACGGCGCATCCGGATTCATCCTCTCGATCCTGATGAGCAAGGCGATGAACCGGTCGTTCACGAACGTGCTCTTCGGGGCGTTCGGGTCGCAGGAGGGCGCGGTCGCGACAAAGGATGGTCGTG
>DASURJ010000873.1:0-9199 GCA_036280115.1 Gemmatimonadaceae bacterium | reverse complement strand
AACATGATCATGTCCCGTGTGCGGGGTGCGGCGCTTCACAAGGGGAGTTAATCGGTCGCGAACCGGCGCTCAACGAGGTCGCTGTGGTCAAGGCACGCACGAAGTTCATCATGGGCGGGATCCTGGTGCTGGGAACGGCCGGGTACCTGATGGCCAGCGCCATCGGCGAGACGGCCATGTATTACCTCACGCCTGGAGAGCTCGCGGCAAAGGTTCAGGCGGATTCGACCTTCTACGACACTGGCGTGAAGCTCGGCGCGCGCGTGGTTTCAGGCACCATCGACCGCGACCCTGGTGGCCGCGCAGTCACGTTTTCGGTGACCGATGGAAGCCACACCATCCCGGTGACCTATCGCGGCGTCATCCCCGACACGTTCACCGACAGTGTGGACGTCGTGGTCGAGGGCCGTTACCGGCGCGACGGGACCTTCGTCGCGACGACGCTCCTCGCGAAATGCGCGTCGCGGTACGAGAACGCGCCCGAGAAGTACCAGTCCACGCCGGGCTATAAGGCCGCGACAGGAAAGGCCGCGTGATTCTGCTTGGTGAGCTGTCGCTCTGGGTCGCCCTCCTCATGGCGATCTGGAGCGCGACGGTTTCGTTCGCCGGCGGCCAGATGCGACGAGCCGATCTCGTCGCCAGCGGGGAGCGGGCCATGTACGCGGCGTTCGCGTTCGTGGTGCTGGCGTCCATCGGTCTCTGGACCGCGCTGCTGGCGAGCGATTTCTCGCTCCGCTACGTGGCGTCGTACACGAGCGCGAACCTGCCGGCCGTGTACAAGTTCTCGGCGTTCTGGGGCGGACAGCAGGGCTCCATGCTGTTCTGGTGCCTGATCCTCGCGTTCTACTGCGCGTTGGCGTTGTACGCGAACCGTCGCCGGAATCGTGAGCTCATGCCGTACGTCACCGGCACGCTCGCACTCGTGCAGGTGTTCTTTCTCGCGACGACCGCGTTCGGCGCGAACCCCTTCGCGCGGCTCGACTGGGTTCCACCGGACGGCAATGGGCTGAACCCGCAGCTACAGAACCCGGGAATGGCGACCCACCCGCCGATGCTCTACCTGGGTTACGTGGCGACGGCGATCCCCTTCGGGTTCGCCATCGCGGCGCTGTTCACGCGCCGACTCGATGCCGAGTGGCTCGGCGCGGTGCGTCGATGGTCGCTCGTGTCGTGGATGTTCCTGACGATCGGCATCACACTCGGGATGTGGTGGGCGTACGTCGAGCTCGGATGGGGCGGCTACTGGGCATGGGACCCGGTCGAGAACGCGTCGCTCCTCCCCTGGCTCACGGGCACCGCGTTCCTGCACTCGATCATGATCCAGGAGAAGCGGGGCATGCTCCGCAAATGGAACGTCACGCTCGTCGTGTCGACGTTCCTCCTGTCGATTCTCGGGACGTTCATCACCCGCAGTGGCGTGATCGAGAGCGTGCACTCGTTCGCGCAGTCGCCGGTGGGGAGCTGGTTCGCAGGCTTTCTGCTGATCGCGATCGTGGCGACGGCGTTCCTCGTGTCGACGCGGCTCAAGGACCTCGAGGCCAGGGCCGAGCTCGAGAGCATGGTGAGTCGTGAGGCGGCATTCCTCTACAACAACGTCGTGCTCGTCGGCATCGCGTTCTCCGTGCTGTGGGGAACGCTCTTCCCGATCATCAGTGAGGCGGTTCGGGGGTCGAAGATCACGGTGGGCCCGCCGTTCTTCAACACGGTGAACATTCCACTCGGGCTGTTGCTGCTCGCGCTCACCGGGATCGGTCCTCTCATTGCCTGGCGCCGAGCGTCGGTGGCGAACCTCAAACGGCAGTTCCTGGGCCCCGTCGCCGGCGGGCTGATCCTGGGTGCCGCGCTCTTCGCGCTCGGAATGCGCGATGGTTACGCGCTCGTCGCCTACACACTCGCCGGGTTCGTGGCGACGACGATCGGACAGGAATTCGTGAAGGGCGTCGGCGCACGGCGACGGATGCACGGCGAAGCGGTGCCGGTCGCGTTCCTTCGCCTCGTCGGGCGCAACCGGCGCCGGTACGGCGGTTACATCGTGCACCTCGGCGTGGTGGTGCTGTTCGCCGCGTTTGCGGGTCTCGCGTTCAAGAAGGAGTACGATTTCACGCTGGCGCCGGGCAGCACGTTCAGCGCGGTCGACCCGTACAACCGGACGTGGACGTTCACGAGCCAGGGCGTGTCACGGTACGAGGAACTGAACCGACACGTGACGGCGGTGGTGCTCGAGGCCACGCAGGGCAACGCGCCGCCGACACTGATCAAGAGCGAAAAGCGGCAACACGTCGATAGTCGCGGCATGCCGACGTTCGAGCCATCCACCGAAGTCGGCATCCTCGAGTCGCTGCGTCAGGACGTGTACGTCGTCCTGCACGGCGTGTCGGGCGAGGAAGCGGCCGAGGTGCGCATCAGCTTCAACCCGCTCGTGTGGTGGGTGTGGTACGGTGGGCTCATCATGGCGTTGGGGGGCCTGATCGTGATGTGGCCGCAGGCGACGCGCGCGGGGACTCGTCGCGCCGAGGGCGGCTATGTGGTGGTGATGAAGCCGCAAGCCGCGGAGCGCGAGCCTGCCGAAGCGGGCGTGTGATGGTGACACGCCGCCAGTTTCTCATCGCGTTAGGTTCGGCAGCCGTCGCGGCCGACCGGGCGATGGCCCAGCAAGGGACGGCGCTCCCGGGCGCGACGATGGACGGCGACGGGTACGTCCCCGTACGCCTGCCACCGAAGCCGGAATCCGCCCCGCGCATGACCGCCCTCGAGCGCGACGAGGTCGAGCGACGGATCAGCTGCCCGTGCCCGTGCACGCTCGACATCTTCACCTGCCGAACGTCGATGCCGTGCGGCTTCTCGCCACGGATGCACGCGGACGTCGTGTCGCTCGCGAATGGCGGCTACACTGCGGACGAGATCCTCGCCGCGTTCGAGCGGGCGTACGGCGAGCGCGTGCTCATGGCACCGCGCGCCGAGGGGTTCAACCGGGTCGGCTGGCTCGCGCCGTTTGCCGCGGTGGGCGGAGGTGGCCTCGTCGTTGCGGCGCTCATTCGGCGCTGGGGACGCCGTGCGGCCGAGCACCGGGCGACGGCGCCGGTACCGATCGAAGCGACGAGCGATGAGCTGGCACGCCTCGAGGCCGCGGTTCGGAGCGAGGATCGATGATCGCGCTCGTCGTTGGCGTCGTGCTCGCGGTCGCGGCACTCGTCTACGTCCTGTTGCCGCTCTTCGACCTGCGCTCGGGCGGCGTCCCGACACGCGTTCCCGCGCGTCCGGCCGCAGCCCCGGAAGGCGCAATCGATGCCCTCCGCGAGATCGAGTTCGATCGCGCCACGGGCAAGTTGTCCGACGATGACTACGCCGCGCTCAAGGCCGAGTACACCCGGACAGCCCTCGTGGAGCTTCGGGCGCGTGACGGAGCGACGGCGGAGGGAGTCGTCAGGACTCCCGCGGATCCGGTCGCAGCGAGCGCTGACGTAGCCGGTGTCGTCGACGCGGCGGAGGCGGCAGTGATGAAGTACCGGACGCTGCGCCGCTCGTGCGACACGTGTGGGCCACGGCCAGAACCCGACCCGGCCTTCTGTTCGTCCTGCGGCAAGTACCTGCGAGGCAAGTGCAGCCATTGCGGCGCGACCGTGGATGCGCCGGCCTCGCGCTTCTGCTCGAACTGCGGCAACTCGCTGGCGGCCTGACGCGGAGCGCTTGGGGCTCACCGCCCGCGGTCAGCGGCCGGCTACCGCTCCAGCGCCTCGAGTTTCCGGACCGCGATCCGGATCGGCCAGAAGGTAGCCGTTAGGCACACCGCCGCCGCCAGGCCAAACCCCAGAACCAGCGGCATCGTCGGCGGCGACTCGCCGCCGCCGAACGAGATGGCAGACAGGTAGTCGTACACGGGGCGTGCCTCGAGCACGATCACGGCGCCGATGACGCCGACTGCGCTCATCATGTACAGCAGCCCGCCGAACGACGTCGGGATCTGAGCCGCGTTCTCCGTCTCGAACCGCGGGTACAACGTGCCGAACCCGATCGCGAGACCGGCCAGCGCGAACGTCATGAGCGTGATCGTGAAGACCGACACCACGAACATGAACGGGCTGACCTTGAGCAGGCTATTGGTCACCCCGACGATCGCGAGCGCGAGCACGAGCAGCGGCGCCATGCCGACCCAGAACTTCGACCACAGGAGCTCGCGGATCGACAGGGGGCTCGCGCGCAGCAGCCACCACGTGCGTCCCTCGAGGCTCACTCCGGGGAAGATGAACCGCGCCGCGACCGAGGCCAGCACGAATCCGGCGAGCGCGAGGTTCAGGAAGGGCACGAGGTTCACAATGAAGAACGTGATCCCCTCACCGGTGAGTGGCAGAAACTTGATGTTGAACACGTACACCACGACGAGCACGGCGAGCAGAATGAGCTGCGACCACTGCGTCGTGTCGCGGAAGAAGACGCGGGTCTCTTTCATGACAAGCTCCCGCCGGACGGTGCCTAACGGTGCGAGGGATGCCCGAATCAGACGTCCGAACCAGCCTTCACGCGCCCACTGCTCGCTGCTCTCCTGCGCTTTCGTGAACCCGCGCGCATAGAGCCAGCGGTGGAGCAGGGCCCCGAGTACGATCGACGCCGCGGCGGTCGACCACAGCAGGTAGAGCGGCAGCAGGTCCAGCGAGCCGGTGAGCCACCCCATCACGCTCCGGCCCACCCACTCACTCGGCAACAGGGGGGACGTCGGCGTGCGGAGCACCGTGATGAAGTCCACGAGCGAACGAAACCCTTCGGGCCGCGCGAGCTTCTCCGGCCGCACCAGCCTGAACAGGACGACCACGCCGCCCGCGGCGAGCACGGCAATGATGCTGAGAATGTCGCGCGTCCGCCGTGCCGGAAACGCGTTCACGAGCACGAGCGTCGTGGCGGTCCCGAGGGCTGCCGGGATGACGAGAAACGGGAGGAACGCGAGAATAGCGAACCCGATGAACGCGCCTCCGCCGTCGTACACCGTGCCGTACGCGGTGAGCATGGGCACCGCCATCAGGACGACCATCCAGCTCGAGTTCACACACGTCTCGAGCAGCTTCGCGGAATAGAGCGCCAGCCAGTCGACCGGCGCCGACGCGAGAAGGTCGAGATCGCGCGCGAGAAAGAAGCTCGAGAGCGCCGTGATGACGTTCGACAGCAGCAGGATCGAGAAGAACGCGACGAGGATCAGACCGAGCAACTTGCCCGCGAGCAGCGGACCGATCTCGGGGACGCCACGGAAGTAGGCGAGGAGTCGGTGCAGCACGCCGAACGCGAACGCCCAGAAGACCGCGCCGGTGACCACCAGCACGACGGTGCGGGCGCCGCGTCCCTTCTCCTTCGCGCGGGTGCGGGCGCGAGCCGTGAGCAGTTTCGGGAGCAGCAGCGCGCGAAGCGCGTCAAGCATCGAGCACCTCGACGAGCTCGCGCGAGAGCCCTTCGCCCGTGAGCCGGAGGAAAATCTCCTCGAGCCCGGTCACACCCGACTCGGCCGACGCGCGCAGGTCGTCCATCGTACCGCACGCGCGGATGACGCCGCGCTGGATGATCGCGATGCGGTCGCACATACTCTGCGCCACCTCGAGCGTGTGCGTCGACATCATGATCGTGTTGCCCCGCCGCGTGTACTCGCGAAAGAGATCCTTCAGCGTGCGCGCCGCCTTCGGATCCAGGCCGACCATGGGCTCGTCGACGACGATGACCTCGGGTTTGTGCACGAACGCGCTCGAGATGATCAGCTTCTGGCGCATGCCGTGGCTGTAGCTCTCCACGAGCTCGTCGCGCCACTCCTCCAGATCGAACAGGGCGAGGAGCTCGCGGCCGCGGCGCTCGACCTCGTCGCCCGTCTGGCCATACAGGCCGGCGACGAAGCGCAGGAACTCGGTGCCGGTGAGCTTCTCGTAGATGAAGGGGCGATCGGGAATGAACCCGAGCCGCTGCTTCGCGGCGACGGGGTCTGACGCCAGGTCGATGCCCGCAATGCGCACGGTGCCTGACGACGGCCGCAGGATGCCGGCGATCATGCGCAAGGTCGTGGTCTTGCCCGCCCCGTTCGGGCCGAGAAACCCGAACAGCTCGCCGCGGGGGACGTCGAGGTCGACACCGTTGACGGCCGTGAACGAGCCGTAGCGCTTGGTAAGCGAACGAAGCTGGATCATGATCCGGAGCAGAGAGGCCGCTGTAAGGACGACGACGTCCCGCCGGTTGTCATTCCGAGCGGAGGCCCGAAGGGCCGCAGTCGAGGAATCGCGCTCCTCCCGGTAGAGGGGTGCCTCTTTCGGGGCGACAGCGATTCCTCGCCGCGCCCGGAATGACACCGGCGGCCGAGCCTACTCGGCCGACACTAGATCGATCTTCAACGTCCCCATCAGCCGAAGAAGCTCGGCCTGCTGCGTGAGCCCGCCGTACACGAACCGCAGATGCGCGGCGTCGGCAGGGAACTGGCCGAAGGTCGGATCCGCAGCGACCCACTTGCCGACGAACACCTCGGGCCACGCGTGGTAGTAGAACTTCCCGCCCACGTGTGCGAGACCGGCCGCCGCTCGCGCAGGCACGCCGGCGGCGCGGGACAGCGCGATGAAGAGCTGCGTGTGCTCGTTGCAGTCGCCGGAGCGTGACTCGAGTACCTGGATCGCGCTCGGTACCGTCACCGAAACGGCCTTCTTCAGCGAATCGTGAACCCACCGGTTGATGCGGCGCGCGACGACGACCGGGTCACGCGAGTCGCCGCGAATTCGCCGCGCGAGCGCGACGATGCGCGCGTCCCCGGACTGAACGAGCGGCTCGGGCGACAGCTCGCGGCGAAACGCCATGCGCGTGCCGAGCGGCATGGGCATTGTGTACGCGGCCGCGCCGGGCGAATCATCTTCTCGGACGATCGTCAACGTGTCGCCGTTCAATTGCTGACGGCCCCCGCCGAGCGCGTATCCCCGCAAGTCCACTCCGCGGAGTCGCACCTGGACGCGGACGGGACGTTTCCGCTCGAGTGGCACAGACGCGGCGATTGCCGTCGTCTCCAGGATGTCACGACGTGTCGCGACCGCGCGCGGGCGCGTTCCGCCGTCCAGTCGCCAGTTTTCGAAGGCGATCTCGTACGCCGTGCGATGGAGCGAGAATCCCAGCGCGTGCGTGAGCTCCACAATGCGTCCCTGTTCGTCCACCCAGGCGCGTACGGCCGTCGGCCCGTCGGTAGCGATGCGCCACGCGCGGACCGAGTCGCGCCGCGCCACCGTCCATCGCTTGCGCACGTCGTCGAAGCGCGCGCTGTCGGGGACGGCAAACGATGATTCGGCTTCGACGCGTACCGTGAGCGGCTTCGGTGCGAGCGCGACCGGATCGAAGCTCGAGAGCGTGTACGTCCTGCCCACCTCGGGGTCCTCGGCGAGAGCGATCGCGAGCGGCACGATGGTTGGTAAAACGACCGGAGCCGATGTCGCGACGTGCTGCGTGTCGGCGGTGCTCTCATCGTGCGCGATGACGATGCGCAGTGACGAGTCTCCCACGGACCGCCCGCTCACGGCGATGGGTGCCCCATCGGACTCGAACGAGAGCGTGAACTCGTCGAGCGACAGCGTTCGGGACAGTCGGACGTCGGAGTTGGCAGTCGCGCGATGCTCCCGCCCTCCGATGGGGAGATCGGCCGCGAGGTAGTCCGTGATCTGAAGCCCGCCCGTGATCGTGTCGATCGTCGATGACGCGAATCCGATCTGGCGGCCGTGTTGCTCGACCCGGTAGAACGACGCACCGGGTGAGACGCGAAGCGCCGCTTCGGCGAGCCGCTTTGCGGGTGCTTCGCGGATCTCGCGTCGCAGGAACACCGCGAGCCCCAGAGCCCAGGCGATGAGCACCCCTCCCGCAACCGCGCCGCGCCTGCTCACTGGACACCTCCACACACGAGGCGCTCGAACACGTCATGCTCGAACGACGTCTCGACGACGATGGTGATGGACGTCGGATACTTCGCCGCCTCGCAGTGACGGCGCACGGCGTCGATCACGATCTCCGCGGCTTCCTCGACGTCGAGGTTCCCGGCGCCGGTGCCGAACGGTGCAAGCGCGAGGTGCTCGATACCCCAGTCTGCGGCTCGTTGCAGGGTGCCGATCACGGCCTGTCGAACGGAGTTGCGTGAAACGGGCTCGGTATCGCTCGACACCACGCCGTGGATGAGCAGCTCCGCGCCGAGTGCCCCCGCGGGGGTCACGACCGCGGAACCGACGGCGAGCGGCTCGTTCACGGAGAGGTGTCGTGCGAGGGCGTCTCCGCCGGCGACTTCGAGGCGTCGCATCAGCGGGGTCGTGGCGCGAAGCTCAGCGTCGACCGGCCGCGCGATGGCGTCGGCCGAGACGAACGCGAGGTCGTCAGTGCGGACGGAAATCATCCAGCGATGCGGCGCTCAGGATATGGCGAGCGACGTTTCGCTGTTGATCCAGCCCAGATATTTGTCGAGACCCGCGTGGACGGGCAGCGCCAGAAGCTCGGGCACCTTGTAGGGGTGCAGCTCACCGAAGGCGACGCGCAACGACTCGAGCGCGGCCGATCGGGTCTTGAGAAGAATCACGACCTCGTGCTCGTCCGCGATCTTGTCCTCCCACCGGTAGAGCGACCGCGCAGCGGGGAGCAAGGTGCCGCACGCGATCACGCGTCGCTCGAGGAGCCCGCGAACGAGCGTGATGCCTTCCTGCTCGTTGGCAACGGTAGTGAGGACGACGATGGCATCCGTGTGCGGCATGGGATCGGTCATTGAGAGCAATGTAACGGGCGGCGAATCGCCGCATCGAGCCGTATACCGGACAGGATGAGGCTGTCAGAAGTCACGCAACTCCGTATCCGGAACGGGAGTAAGGGCTGTCTTGTCTTACCCGAAGACACACCGCAGCTTTCCCGGGCTATGAATGAAGAAGCACTGATCATTCGGGGCGCCCGGGAGCACAACCTCAAGAACATCGACGTCACGATTCCGCGGGACCGGCTGACCGTCATCACGGGTCTGTCCGGCTCGGGGAAGTCGTCGCTCGCGTTCGACACGATCTACGCCGAAGGGCAGCGCCGGTACGTCGAGTCGCTCTCCGCGTATGCGAGACAGTTCCTCGGGCTTATGGAGAAGCCCGACGTCGACTCCATCGAGGGGCTTTCTCCCGCCATCTCGATCGAGCAGAAGACGGCGGGGCACAACCCGCGATCCACGGTCGGCACCGTCACGGAG
>DASURJ010000872.1:0-19542 GCA_036280115.1 Gemmatimonadaceae bacterium | reverse complement strand
CGCGTCGACGACGACCTGGCGATCGAAGCGCCCGGGACGCAACAGCGCGGGATCGAGCACGTCGGGACGGTTGGTCGCAGCGATGAGGATGACGCCGTCGTTCGACTCGAAGCCGTCCATCTCGACGAGGAGCTGGTTGAGCGTCTGCTCGCGCTCGTCGTGACCGCCGCCCAGGCCGGCGCCGCGGTGGCGGCCGACGGCGTCGATCTCGTCGATGAAGATGATGCACGGCGCGTGCGCCTTGCCCTGCTCGAACAGGTCACGAACGCGGCTGGCGCCGACACCAACGAACATCTCCACGAAGTCCGAGCCCGACATCGAGAAGAACGGCCGGCCGGCTTCACCGGCGACCGCCTTCGCGAGAAGGGTCTTCCCCGTGCCCGGCGGGCCGACGAGCAACGCACCCTTTGGGAGCCGACCGCCCAGCTTCGTGAACTTCTGCGGGTCTTTCAGGAACTCGATGATCTCCTGCAGCTCGACCTTGGCCTCGTCGGCGCCAGCGACGTCCGCGAACGTCACTTTCGGGGTGTCACCCGTGAGCAGCTTCGCCTTCGACTTGCCGAACGAGAACGCCTTCGCCCCACCCGCCTGCATTTGCTTGAACAGGAAGATCCAGAACGCAATGAGCAGGAAGTACGGCAGGAAGTTGAACAGGATCGCGCCGAACGACGGGCGCGCATCGGTGCCGCTGATGATGACGTTCTTCGCGCGGAGCCGCTCGAGCTCAGTGGGGTTGTTCTCGATGGGGAACTTCACCGTGAACCGGCGCGCTTCCTTGTTCCCCACGATCACTGGCTGCTTGAACACACCCACGGCGTTCCGCCCCGCCTGGATCTTCACCTCGCGCAGGTTATCGCGCTGAAGCTCCTGGTCGTACAGGGAGTAGTTGATCTCCGGGGCCGATTCGGATCGCGAGCTCGAGAACTGAATGAACGCGACCGGAATCAGGATCACGAGGATCCAGAACGAGAGAGTCTTCGAAAAACGCCCCAGGTTGAAGGGCTTTTTCGGCGGGGTCGGTGGCATAGGTCTCTTCTTGTCCATCACTACTGCAGGCTGGCGATGTACGGAAGGTGGCGAAAGTTCTCGGCGTGGTCGAGTCCGTACCCCACCAAAAACTCGTTCGGCGCATCGAATCCCACGAACCGTGTGGGATATCGCAGGTGCTCGGCGACGTGCTTGTGCAGGAGCGCGCACACCTCGAGTGAGCGCGGCTTCCGCTCTGAGAGAAGGTCGAGCAGCCGGGTCAACGTCCGGCCGGAATCCACGATGTCCTCGACCAGGAGAATGTGCTTGCCTTCCAGGGTCGTTTCCGGATCATACACCAGGCGGACCGATCCGCTCGATACCATTGCATCGCCGTAGCTCGCGGCGACGAGGAAATCCACCTGCAGAGGTCGTCGGATCTCGCGCACGAGGTCGCTGAGGAAGATGAAGCTGCCCTTGAGCAGCCCGAGCACGAGGAGGTCCCCGTCGGGATACGTGTCCGTGATCTCGCGGCCGAGCTCCCGCACTCGCGTCGAGATCTCCTCGGCCTCGAAGGCGATCCGCTTCACGGAACGGCCAGCGAGCCGAGGATCGTCAAACGTACGCAGGGCCACCATCGAACCGTTCACAGATATACCGGATCATCGGTCGGCCGGACCGCTCGGGCGCCGCACGAACGCGGCGAACACCAGGAATCCATACGATTTCGTCGTCCGCGAGCACGACCGGCCAGCCTGCGCGGCTGGGCCCCGGAATCCGCGCGTCACCAAAGTACCGTTTCACACGACGTGCCGGCCGCGCGAGTCCGGGACGCATTCGGTCGCCTGGACGCCATTCCCGCACCGTGAGTCGACGGTCAGCCGGGAGATCGGCGGTCCAGGCGTTGTCAGAGCCTACGGTTCTCGTACGGCGGGACGTTTCACGCGAACGCTCCGCTGTCTCACTCTGGCTATGGAGCCGCGAGGCGGGCCGAAACCGCCAGTTCCCGAAATCCACCACCCCTTCCAGCGGGACCGTCATGTCGACCGCTGGACGACCTGTCATCCGGCGAAACACGAAGCCATCGCGCGACGCATCACGATGGCGGTACACCTCGACGCCACCCGAGAGCTGCATGCGCGCCCCGGGGGCGCCGACCTTGGTAAACTGTGTCAGACGAAGAGTTCCGCGACGGTCGAGCGTTACTCCGGCACGCGCGGCGATCGCCGGCCAAAGCACGCTCAGCGCTGCTGAATCGTACGTTGTAAGCTCGTCTCTGGCAACGAGAAATCCTTCGGTCGCCGGGCCGTGGACGAGGTACCGCCCCACGACCCGGTCGACGTCCGCACGGAGCGCCGCCGCCCGGTCCGCCAGCATGGCCATCTCCCCCTCGAAACGAGGACGGAGCGCTCGTACCGCCGGCAACAGGTCGAGCCGCACGCGGTTCCGGAGGTGGGCCCGTGACTGGTTGGACGGGTCGTCGATATACGGCACCGCGTTCATCTCGGCATAGTGCGCCACGGTCGCGCGGCTGACATGCAGCAGCGGGCGCGCGATGGCGGTGGACGCCGGGGCGAGGCCAGCCAGCCCGCGAGCGCCGGCACCCCGAAGCGCGCGCATGACAACGGTCTCGACGTGGTCGTCGTGCGTGTGCGCGGTCACGATCGTTCCTCCGTTCGGGGTCACGGACCGTAAGAACGACCATCGAGCGGCACGCCATTCGGCCTCTGTCTTCCCACGCGTCGGGGCGTGTCCTACGCAGACCGATAGCCCCAGGCGCGACGCCTCTTCGGCGACCAGTGCCGTCGCCGTGGCGGCGGCTGGTCCCGTGCCATGGTCGAACGTCGCGACTCGAACTGAAGGCGCGCGCCGCGCCTGCGGCACCGGCGCTGAAAGCGCCTGATGCACCGCGTGCAGCATCACCATCGAGTCGCGCCCCCCCGACACGGCCAGCACGAGGGGCCGTTCCGTCGCGATGAGGTCCCTCGCCGCGGCGTCAATGCGCTCGACGTTCCGGTCGGAGAGGTATGGTGGAGGGGCAGCGCGCATCGCCTAGTGATCCGGGTCCCTTGAAGCTAACGCACGGTCGTGGCAGTATTCGGTCGCACGACCGATGTGCGCTCGTGCTGACGACTTGTCCACGACTCATTCGCGAGGCTCGGTTTTGGAGACCCACGGACCGCTCGGGACGCTGATCGCGGGGCTTGGCCTCGGCGCGTTTTACTTTGCGCTGATCTGGCTGAATCTGCTCCTCGGGCACATGCTCACACCGCTTTTCCTGATGCCGCTCACGTGGCTCCAGGACAAGTTCCTCGCTCGGCGGCGCGCCCGAGCATCCTGACTGCGCCGGCGCGTTCGGCGAGGCCGGGCTCGCGGCAAAACAACGCGGCCGCCCGGCCGTATTGATTACGGGACCGAGGTCACCTGCCTCTGTCCCGTTCGTCTTTTCACGGTGACCTGACTCGAGGAGCGTCCCATGAGCTTCATCATCTTGCTCGTTGTCGTAGCGCTGATCGTGTTCTGGTTCATCAGCGTGTACAACGGCCTGATCAGCCTCAAGAACCAGGTGTTGAACGCGTGGAAGCAGATCGATGTCCAGCTCAAGCGCCGGCACGACCTGATCCCGAACCTGGTCAACACCGTGAAGGGCGCCATGCAGTTCGAGCGCGAGACGCTCGAGGCGGTCGTCGCGGCCCGCAACCAGGCCATCAAGGTGCAGCAGCAGCCCGGTGCGCACGTTGGGGCGACGGCGGCGGCGGAGGCACAGCTCACGGGCGCGCTGGGCCGGCTGCTCGCGGTCGTCGAAGCGTATCCGGACCTCAAGGCGACCGGGAACGTGGCGCAGTTGCAGGAGGAGCTGACGTCCACCGAGAACAAGATCGCGTTCGCGCGCCAGCTCTACAACGACACCGCGACGCAGTACAACACCAAGCAGCAACAGTTCCCCACGAACCTCGTGGCGGGGATGGCGGGAGCGTCGCCGGCGGAGCTCTGGGAGATCACGGACGAGGCCGAGCGCGCGGTGCCTAACGTGGATCTGTCGTTTGGCAAGGCCAAATGAGCTATCAGCCATCAGCTATCAGCAAAACGAACCCTCGGGACGCCTCTCTCGCCAAGAGACGCGTCCCGACGGTTCTCGCTTTGCTGAGAGCTGATAGCTGATAGCTGACGGCTGCTCCCTATGGCCGATACCTCCGTCAACTTCTTCGCCCAGCAGGAAGCGAACCGACGACGCACCCGTTGGCTCGTCGTCGCGTTCATCCTGTTCTTCGCCTGGCTCGGGTTCGGCGGCGACTGGATCCTCTGGGAGCTGACGCGCGGCGCGCCGCCGAACGCGTACCGCCACGCGTTTCCGTGGATGGGTTCCGTGCTGACGGTGTTCGCGGCGCTCCTGGCCGCCTACGCGTGGCGCACCGGGCCGAGCAAGGTCCTGTGGTCCGTGGGTGCCCGCGAGGTGCTGACTCCCGCGACCGAGGAGGAGACGCGGCTCGTCAACGTGGTCGAAGAGATGGCCATCGCCGCGGGCGTGCCTCGCCCTCGCATCTGGCTCATCCGCGATTCCGACCCGAACGCGTTCGCGACCGGACTCGATGCGGAGAACGCCCACGTCGCGGTGACCGACGGCCTGCTCGCGCTGTGCAGCCGCGACGAGCTGCAGGGCGTCATCGCGCACGAAGTGGGGCACATCAAGAACCTCGACGTCCGCCTCATGACGTTCCTCGCGGCACTCGTCGGGGCGGTGGCGCTCATGTCGGACGGTATGGGACGGATGCTGCGCGGCGGGGTCCGCTTCGGCGCGTTCAGCGGAGGCGGGCGGTCGCGCGGGAAGCGCGACAACGCGGGCCCGCTCGTGCTCGTCGTGCTCGCGCTCTGGCTTCTCAGCTGGCTGATCGCGCCGATGGTCACGAGGCTGCTGGCGCTGGGCGTCAGCCGGAAGCGCGAATTCCTCGCCGACGCCATGGCCGCACAGTTCACGCGCAACCCCGTCTCGCTCGCGAACGCGCTCGAGAAGATCGAGCATGCCGACGCACCGACGCTCGCGATCAAACGCGGGAGCGCGCACCTGTGCATCGCGGACCCGTTAGGCCGCAAGTCCTCGCTCCGCGAGGGGAAGCTGGCGGACATCTTCGGCACGCACCCGCCCATGGCGCTCCGCGTCGCTCGGCTGCGCGCAATGGGGTACCAGGAGCGAAAGCGCGCCGCCCAACCGGTTGAAGCCAGCGCCTAACGTCCCGAAACCGACAACTACGCTGGTCGCTGTTAGCTGGCACTGGTTGCTGCGGGGTGTCAAAGGCGGAACCCTTCGGGAAGCCCCTCTACGACAGGGAGGCCTCCCGAGCGTTCGCGTTTTGCTGATAGCTGATAGCTGATGGCTGATAGCTTCAGTTCGGCTTTATTACCGCCTTCGTGACCATCCGGTTCTCCACCGCGGCGAGCGCGTCCCCGGCCTGGTGGAGCCCGTAGCGTCCGCCGATCATCTCGCGCCACGGTACGCGGTCGCCGAAGCGCGCGGCGATGGCGACGGCCCGGTGGAAATGCGAGTAGTCACATCCCCAGCACCCACGAATCTCCACGTGCTTGCGATTCACCTGCCAGTGTGGGTGGATCTCGACGGGACCGTTATCGGTGTAGTGGCCGCAGATGACGACTCGGCCGCCATCCCGCACGAGGTCGAGCGCCTGACTCACTGCAGCAGGACTGCCGGACGCTTCGATGACGACGTCGACGCCGTACCCGCCGGTCAACCGGCGCACGGCGTCGGTCCGTTCGCCGGGCGGCACATCGAGTCCGAGCGTACTGGTGGCCCCCATGCGTCGGGCGAACTCCAACCGGCTCGTCGGGTCACCAACGACGATCACCTGGCCGGCGCCCGATAACGCCGCGAGCGCAGCCGCCGATTGCCCGACCGGCCCCGCGCCGAGCACGGCGACGGAATTCCCGAGGCGGATCTCCGCGAGGTCGACGGCGTGCAGCGACGTGACCAGGCCGCACCCGCCGCCGATGAACGTCTCAGGGTCGAGATTCGGGGGCAGATGGATCAGCTTCACACCAGGCTTCGCGTAGAGCACCTGGGACCATCCGCCCAGCAGCCCGTCCGCCACGCCGTACGTGATGCCGTAGACCTTCCGACGCGGACAGCGCGTGGTCTGCTTGGTTACGAGACAGTGATAGCATGCCCCGCACGTCTCGTGCACGTCCAGAAACGTGACGACGTCTCCCTCACGAAACGGCCGGCCTTCGACGTCGGCGAGTGGGCCCCCGAGCTCCGCGATTCGTCCGACGGACACGTGTCCGGGGATCAGTGGGTACGGCACGCCCAACAGCTTCCCGTGGTGGAGGTGGACGTCGGTGCCGCACACTTCGGAATACAGGACCTCCAGGAGCGCGCCGCCGGCCTCGACCACAGGACGCGGGAGCTCCATCACGCGCACTGGCTCGTTAGGTGCCGGAATGGTGGCGGCGAGAACGGACGCGGAAGGGGGCATGAGTCACGGTACGGGTCGGTGTACGGGCGTGGAAGGACGCTTGCCGCACCGATTCTCGCAAGCCCGAGGGGGTAGCGGCGATGGCTGTGCGCCAATTTTGTTCAAGCATTCAAAATCGGCACCTCACTTGATTCCACGTTCCCCCTGAACGAGCCTCGCATCATGCGCCGTCTCACATCCGTTCTCCGAGTCAGTCCGGTCTGGTTCGCCGTCAGCCTCGCGCCGCTCGCCGTGGCGACCGCGCAGGCACCGGCGACGCCGCCGGCCGCCACGACACCAGCGCCGGCGCCGGCGGACGTCGCGTCCGTCGACGCCATCATCGCCGCGCTCTACGACGTCATCTCCGGGCCGGCCGGGCAGGCCCGCAACTGGGACCGCATGCGGTCGCTGTTCATCCCGGGCGCCCGCCTCATCCCGACGGGCAAGGCCCAGGACGGCACGATTCGCCACCGCGTGATCAGCGTCGACGAGTACATCGCGCAGGTCGGCGCCAACCTCGAGCGCAACGGGTTCTTCGAGCGCGAGATCGGCCGAAAGACCGACACCTTCGGCAACGTGACACACGCCTTCAGCGCGTACGACTCGAAGCGCACCGCCCAGGACCCGCAACCGTTCTCCCGCGGGATCAACAGCATCCAACTGCTGAACGACGGCAAGCGCTGGTGGATCGTGACAGTGTACTGGGACAGTGAGCGCGCCGACAATCCGATCCCAGCGAAGTATTTGGAGAAGAGCCCGTAACGAGGCGTTTCGCGCCCCTCACTCACTTTACCGATTCGCTCCCCCGAGCGCGCCCATTAGCGTTCGGGCATGGGGTTCAATTACCTCGTCGCCGACGGGCCGGGTGGTCGGCGGCGACACACTTCGCAGACACCCGGGGAACGGCCCACCTTTCGCGAGCGTGCGCAGGCGCTTCGGTACATCCCGAAGCTCGTGCGCCTCGTCTGGGAAACGCACCGCGGCTACTCGGTCACCATGGCCGCGCTGCGGCTCGTGCGCGCGTTCGTGCCGATCGCCACGCTCTGGGTCGGGAAGCTCATCGTCGATGGCGTCGTGGCCGCGCAGCGCGACGGTGGGACCTGGCGCTCGGTCGCCGGCCTCGTCGCCCTCGAGCTGGGCATCGTCGTCGCCGGTGAGCTGCTCGCCCGCACATCGAGCCTCGTCGAGAGCCTGCTCGGTGACCTGTTCAGCAACAGGATCAGCGTCCAGCTCATGCAGCACGCGGCAACGCTCGACCTCGCGCAGTTCGAGGACCCGAAGTTCTACGACCATCTCGAGCGCGCCCGCCGCCAGACCGTGTCGCGCATCGGCCTCATCGCGCAACTCCTCGGGCTCGCGCAGGAAACGCTCACGCTCATCACGCTGAGCGCCGCACTCCTCGCATTCAGCCCATGGCTCATGGTACTCCTCGTCGTCGCCATCCTGCCGAGCTTCGTGGGCGAGACGAAGTTCGCGGCCATGGAGTACTCCCTGCTCTTCCGCTGGACCCCCGAGCGGCGACAGCTCGATTACCTCCGCTGGGCCGGCGCGAGCAACCAGACAGCGAAAGAAGTGCAGCTCTTCGGGCTCGCGGACTGGCTCACGGAGCGATACCGCGTGTTGTCGGAGCGATGGTACCGCGAAAACCGGAAGCTGGCGACTCGCAAAGCGCTCGTCAGCTCCGCGCTGTCACTCATTGGCACGTTCGGGTACTACACGGCGTACATCGTGATCATCGCGCGAACGATCACGGGAGCCATCACGCTCGGGTCCCTGACGTTTCTCGCCGCGTCGTTCTCGCGCGGACGAGATCTCATTCAGCGGCTTCTCTTCGGCGCGAGCTCCATCTACGAGCAGGGGCTGTACCTGCGCGACCTGTTCCTGTTCTTCGAGATGCAACCGACGATCGCATCGAAGCCGGGCGCACCGCCGGTGCCGAAACCGATTCAGCGCGGCTTCGTGTTCCAGAACGTCGGCTTTCGCTACCCGGGGAGCGAGCAGTGGGCGGTACGGAACGTGAGCTTCGCGCTCCGTCCGGGCGAGCGAATCGCGTTCGTCGGCGAGAACGGCGCCGGCAAGACGACGTTGACAAAGCTGCTCGCCCGGCTCTACGACCCCACCGAAGGACGCATCCTGCTCGACGGCATCGATCTGCGTGACTACGACCTCGCGTCGTTGCGCCGCGAGATCGGCGTGATCTTCCAGGATTTCGTTCGCTACGACATGCGCTTCGACGAGAACGTCGGCGTGGGCGAGATCGAGTCGGTGCGGAGCTACCTCGATAACGGCACCGATGGCGAGGCCCCGGGCCCGTTGGTCGACGCGGCGAATCAGTCGCTTGCGTCCGCTCTCTTGCCGCGCCTTCCCGCCGGTTACCGTCAGATGCTCGGCCGGCGGTTCGATGACGGGATCGACCTGTCCGGTGGTGAGTGGCAGAAGATCGCCCTCGCGCGCGCCTACATGCGCGACGCCCAGGTGTTGATCCTCGACGAGCCGACCGCGGCCCTCGATGCGCGTGCGGAGTACGAGGTCTTTCTGCGCTTCTCCGAGCTGATGGCCGGTCGCATGGGCGTGCTGATCTCCCACCGCTTCTCGACCGTCCGCATGGCCGACCGCATCATCGTCCTGAAAGGCGGCGAGCTGGTGGAGGACGGCACTCACGAGGAGTTGCTGGCGCGGGATGGTCTCTACGCCGAGCTGTTCGGCATGCAAGCGATAGGCTACCGATAGCCGCCGTAACCGCCGTTAACCGCCGTTCGCACTTCGCCGTCCGCACTTCGCCGTCCGCACTTCGCCCTTCCCCCTAAGGGTGGAACCCACCTCCCACCTATCATTACCTTCGGTGTTCCGGTAACAAGCTCGGACCCGAGGAATCCCGAATGCGGATAGGAGTGCCCAAGGAAACCGCTCCGCGAGAGCGGCGAGTCGCGCTCACGCCAGATAGCGTCGCTCGGCTCGTCAAAGCAGGCGTGCAGGTGGTCGTGGAGCGTGGCGCGGGGAGCGAAGCAGCGTTCTCCGATGACGCGTACGCGGCGGCCGGCGCGACCATCGCCGCGTCACCCGCCGAGGCGTTCGCGGCCGATGTGGTCACGAAGGTCCAGCCGCCGTCGGCCGCGGAAGCGAGAGGACTCGAGACCGGCGCGTTGCTCGTGAGCCTCCTCCAGCCAGCCGCGAGCGCCGACCTCCTCCCCGTACTCGCGGAGCGCCGAGTCACGGCGCTCAGCCTGGAGCGGGTGCCGCGGATCACGAGAGCGCAGTCGATGGACGTTCTCTCGTCGCAGAGCACGGTCGCCGGGTACAAGGCCGTGCTCGTGGGCGCGTCGCTCATGCCGAAACTCCTGCCCATGCTCACGACTGCCGCGGGGAACATTGCCCCGGCAAAGACCTTCGTCCTGGGCGCGGGGGTCGCCGGGCTGCAGGCCATCGCGACGGCCCGGCGTCTTGGCGCAATCGTGTCGGCGTTCGACGTGCGCCCCGCGGTGAAGGAGCAGGTGCAGAGCCTCGGCGCGACGTTCGTTGCCGCCGAGGCCATCTCGGCCGATGCCGAGGACAAGGGCGGCTACGCGCGCGAGCAGACCGCGGAGCAGCAGCGCCGCACCGCGGAGATGCTGCACGGGCATCTCAAGCAGATGGATCTGGTCATCACCACGGCGCAGATTCCCGGCCGGCCGGCGCCGCGTCTCATCACGGCGGGCATGGTGGCCGACATGCGTCCGGGCGCCGTGATCGTCGATCTCGCCGCGGAGAGTGGCGGGAACTGCGAGCTGACGAAGCCGGGCGAGACGGTCGCGGCGAACGGCGTGCTCGTTCACGGCGCGCTCGACATCGCGAGCACGGTGCCCACGCACGCGAGCCAGATGTTCGGTCGGAACGTCCTGACGCTGTTGCAGCATCTGATCAAGGACGGCGCGATCGCGATCGACCTGAACGACGAGATTGCCGGCCCGATGTGCGTCGTGTACCAGGGACAGCCGCGCACGCCGTGAACGTCGCACCGTGACGAACGCCGCACCCGAATCCTCGTTCGCGCGTGAGTTTCCCGAGCTCGCGCAGGCACTCGCGGGACAGTTCCGGGTCGAGCGCGATCTCGGACGCGGCGGGATGGGTGTCGTGTATCTCGCGCGCGAGCTCAAGCTGGACCGACTCGTCGCGCTGAAGGTCCTTCCGGCGGTGCTGGCGAGGGACCCGGCAACGCTCGAGCGATTTCTGCGCGAGGCGCGCACCGCTGCACACCTCGCGCCACCCGAACGTGGTGCCGGTGTATCGCGCCGACGAGGCCGGAGGCACCGCGTTCTTTGCGATGGCGTTCGTCGAAGGCGAATCGCTCGCCGACCGCGTGCGTGATCGCGGGCCGTTGCCGCCGGCGGATGCCGTTCCGATCCTCCGCTCGGTCGCATGGGCACTCGCCTACGCGCATGCGCGCGGTGTCGTGCACCGCGACGTGTAGCCGGAGAACATTCTCATCGACCGCGCGACCGGTCGTACGCTCGTGACGGACTTCGGGATCGCGCGGCAGTCGCTGACCGAGGAGGCCGCCCGTCTCACGCAGGATGGGCACGTGCTGGGGACGCTGCACTACATGAGTCCCGAACAGGTGAACGACGCCCCGCTCGATGGCCGGAGCGACCTGTACGCGCTCGGGGTCGTCGCGTTCTACGTCCTCAGCGGGCGACTCCCGTTCGAGGGCCTGGCACCGTCCGCGGTGCTCGTGGCACACGCCACGCGGGAACCACCGCCGCTCATGTCGGTCGCGCCTAACGTTCCAGCGGCGCTCGCCGCGGTCGTGGATCGATGTCTCATGAAGCGCCCCGAGGACCGCTTCGCCACAGGGGAGGACCTCGCCGAGGCGCTCGATCGCGCGGTAGCGGAGGGGCCTGCCGTGCGAGCGCACGACGCGCCGTTCGCGCCGGGGCTGCCCGAGCGCGTCGACGCCGAGCAGGCCGCGGCGATCTGGAAGCGCGCCGCGCAGCTTCAGGCTGACGCGCTGCACCGACTCGAGGCGCGGCAGTCACTGACCCTCAACGCCGCGATGGCGCGTGAGCCCGGTGCGGCGGCGCACGACGAGGCCGCGACGCTCGGCTATCGGTTGACGGACGTCGTGGGCGCGGCGGCCGAGGCGGGGATCTCACGCCAGTACGTGGCCATGGCACTGGCGGAGCTTCCTCGAGGAACGCTGCCGGCGAAAGCCTCGAAGCTGGGAATGAGCGAGCGCACCGCCAGGCGCTACCTCGGTACCGACGTCCGCAGCATCGGCGTCTCCGTCGTCATCGCGGCCTCCCCGGCGCGAACGTTGCGCGCGTTAGGCGCGGTACTTCAGCAATCGCCCTACGAGCTGCAGCTGCGCGAAACCGTCGGCCCGCACCCGCTCGACGGCGGAATCGTCGTGTTCGACCTCACCGGCAAGATCGTGGGCTTGAGCGGCGCGAGTGCCGCGACAGTGAACCGATCGTGGATGGCGCTACAGCAACAGCTCGAAGCACGTCAGGTCCAGCTCACGCTGCGCGGCGTTCCGGGACGACCGGGGCAGCCGGAGGGAACCGAGGTCACGATGGTGGCGGACCTGCGGCCCGGCGTGCTCCGGAACGTGCGCACGTCGCAGTGGATCGGAGGTCTCGTCGGAGGGGGCGCCGGCCTCTTCGCCGGTGTCATCCTCGCAAAGAGCGCGGACGTGGCGCTGAGCACCGCTGTGGGGGCCGCGGCTGCCGTCGCACTGGCCGTGGCGGGTGGATGCCTCTACCTGTATCGGAAATACTATCCCAGCGTGCTCCGGAAGGCGGAGGACGAGATGCGCCAGGCACTCGTCGCCACGTCCGCAGCCCTCCAGTCCGAGTCCGTGTTCGGTCTGATGCCGGGTACGGCACGCCACGGCCGCGGGACGCCAACGGGCGCTGCGAGCAACGACACCACGACGACGATCGTGCCGTCACTCTGACGCAGGAACCGGGTACGCGCGCCCCCGCCACCGCGTGGGACGGCGCACGGCCGAAACGGCGACGCGAAGCACCGCCAGTGGGTCGGCGAGCGGGGACAGCCAGAAGGTGAGCCCTGCCCGGTCGTACGAGTGCCGCAACGCGAGGAGCATGAGCACGCGGATCAGGAGCAGAAGCCCGTTCACGATGGACGCAGCGGCGATCACGCCAGGCCGGCCGTCCGAACCGTCGAGCGCCAGCGCGACGAGGCACGGGAGCGGGGCCGCCTGGACCAGCGTCAGAAGCGCGACGTCCAGCGCGAGACGGCCAGGTGTGGTGGAGTCGCGCAGGTCGATCGACCGGCCCCACTCCCGCCACATCTGACCGAGCGACTCATAGGATCTCACGCGGTAGAGCCGCGACCCGTCGAGAAAGCCGACGCGGTACCCCTGCGCCGCGTAGTAGCGCGCAAGGGTCACGTCATCGCTGAACGAGGAGCGTGCGGGCGCATAGCCGCCCCCAGCGTCGAGCACGGCCCGTCGCGCGAGAAAGCACTGTCCGTTGGCCAGGACTCGATCGGGTGCGGTACCCTGCCCGCCCGCCGCGCCCGTGCGGTAAGTGAGCGTGGTGAGCAGAGCCGGCTGCACCCACTGCTCTGCCGGTGTCATATCCGCGAATCGCGGCGAGAACGACACGACGTCCAGCCGATCGCGACGCGCCGCGGCGACGACGCCGGCAACCAGTCCGGGCAGCGGTTCGGTGTCGGCATCGACGCCGAGCAGCCACTCGCCGGTCGCATGCGCGCGGCCTCGCTCGAGCGCCCACACCTTCCCGATCCACCCGGGCGGGAGCGGCCGGTCGTCGATCAGGCGAAAGCGGCCATCCCGCGCCCGCATTGCGTCTACCTGCGCTCGCGTGTCGTCGGTTGACCCGCTATCGATGACGATGACTTCGGACAGCGGCGGCCCCTGGCGATGCAGCCCGTCGAGACACGGGGCAATTCGATGCCCCTCGTTGAGTGTGGGCAGGAGCACCGACACCGTCGTGTCGGTGAGCCCCGCCGGCAAAGGCTCCACGGGCGGCGCACGTCTTCTCCCGCCCCGCAACCGCCCGAGGAGCACGAGCAGCGCCGCCACCTGAGCGACGGCGAGCACCGCGATCACGCTCACGCCGCTATTCCGCGTTACTCAGAAAAAACGACGCGGCCCCGGAAAGCACGCCGCGTCCGCGCTTCCCGGGGCCTAACGACATCATCCGCGATCAACGCGCGGCGCCGTCCGCGGCGCCGGCCACCTGGCGCTTCTCATCCTTGAGCCAGTAGCCGAACCACTGTCGCAGCCGGCCGAGCCGATCGACGAGCAGCCACGGCTCGCCCGTGCGCGACAGATCGTGCGTCGAGCGCGGATAGCGCACGAGCTCCACCGGCACGCCATGCTTCCGGAGCGCAATGAACCACTGCTCGGCGTCCGTCATCGGCGTGCGGTGATCCTCCTCCGACTGCACGATGAGCGTCGGCGTCTTCACGTTCCGGATGTACCGAATGGGCGAGAGCGTGTCGTACATCGCCGGATTGTCCCACGGTTTGCCGTAGAACTCGAACTCCGTGAGCCCCTGCGCATCCGACGTGCCGTACCACGACCACCAGTTGCTGATCATGCGATCCGCCTGTGCGGCCTTGAACCGGTTGGTTTTCGCCGTTACCCAGGCCGTCATGACTCCGCCATACGACCCGCCGGTGACGCCCATACGCGTCGAGTCGACGTCCGGACGTTTGGACACGACATCGACGGCCTTCATCAGGTCCTCATAATCCTCGGCGAACCAACGCCCGCGCGTGGCGTACGTGAAGTCGGCGCCATATCCACTCGACCCGCGTGGGTTCGTGTACAGCACCCAGAATCCCGCGCCGGCCAGGCTCTGGAATTCATCGAACCACCCTTCGTTGTACTGTGAGTGCGGGCCGCCATGGATGTAGAGGACGAGCGGATACTTCTTCCCCGGCTCGTAGCCGGCCGGCTTCATGAGCCATCCTTCGATCTCGAGCCCGCCCACCGACGGGTACGTGAATCGCTCCGCGGGCGACCAGGCGATCTGCTGGTTCAGCTTCTCGTTGAATGCGGTGAGCTTCCGCTCGTTCGTGCCGTCCGCGTTCGCGACGTACAGCTCCGTTGGCGCATCGACGCTCGTCGAGACGTACGCGACCGTGCGCTTCGCGCCGTCGAACGCGAAGCCGGTGAGACGCCGCCGGCCGCCGATCAGCTCACGCACCTGTTTCGTGCGCGGATCGAGCCGGAAGAGTGCCGACCGCCCGCCGACCGATGCCGAGAACGTGATCTCGCCGTTCGGCAGCCACTCGTAGCTGTCGGGCTCGTACCGCCACGTGCCTAACAAGTTAGTCGGCTCGCCGCCGGCGACGTCCACGACCCAGAGGCGTTGGGACGACGTACGAGTCGGCGCCGAAATGAATGACAGCCGCCGGCTGTCCGGCGACCACGCCAGCTCGCGCTCGCTCCCGCTCCCGGTCGTGACGCGCCGCGGCGTTCCGCCCGCGATCGCGACGACGAACACGTCGGCGTCGTTCCGTGCCGCCTCGTCGCGCGCGGCGTCGTACGGCAGCCGGCCGATGGAGTCGCGCTCGGCCTCCACCACCGAGTCCGGCCGCAGCGCCGGGTCGGCCACGAACGCCACCCATTTCCCGTCGGGTGAGACGGTCGCGTTTCGGCGCGAGTAAAGCGTGGTGTCGAGCTGCCGCTTCGGCGACCCGTCGAAGCGCTGCACCCAGATCTGCGCCGGGCGATACGTACGCGCCTCACGCGGGCCGGGCAGGAAACCCTGACCGTTCGCCTTGTACCGCATCTCGTAGACGTGCCGGCCGTCGAACCGCTTGGGGTCGAGTGGCTGCGTGATCGCGCCGTAGGGCGGTCGCGCCATGGGCTGCATGCTCGACCACGGATCGCGCCGCGTCGAGTCGGCACTCGAGTCACGTGGAACCGGGTCGCTCCACACCGCGAAGCTCCTGTCCCGCGGGACGGACCCGTTAGGATAGTCCTGCATCTCGACCGCTTCGCCGCCGGGCCGATCCATGCGCAGCCCCCACGTGCGGGCACGCGAGCCGGGGCGAGTCGAGTTGAAGAGGAGGTACTTCCCGTCCGGGGAGAACCGCGGGTTCGAGCTTTCCGTGCTCGGCGACGTGTAGCGAGCCGGCTCACCGCCACTCGTGGGTACCACCCAGACCTCGCTGTGTCGCTTGTTCTCGCTCTCCCGGACCGTGGTCACGGTGAAGGCGACCAGCTTCCCGTCGGGCGACACGGCCGGGGACGCGAGTGTCGTGACTTTGTACCAGTCGGCCGGAGTGAACGCGCGTCGTGTGGTCGCGGCGGTGGATTGGGTGGAGGCCGCGGGACTGGCGGTGGCGGGGCGCTGCTGCGCCGAGGTGGCGAGCGCAGGCACGACGAGCGCCGCGATTGCCAGGGCTGACGAACGCATCGATGTTTGCTCCACGAGTGCTGTGCGGTGGTATGGCGCGGTACCGGTCTCGGAAGTTGCCGGGCGGAAAGCCGTTGGCGAGTGGCCTCCGCCGTCACCGGTACTCGCCCTCGGCTCGAATACGCATCAGCACCTCGATCCGCTCGGCATGGTCTTTCTTCGCTCGGTTACGCCAAAGGGAGCGCTCGCCGACGAGGCGACCGGATTCCCGTTTTCCGTTCCCGCGATCCGCCAGCTCGACGAGCTTCGATTCGACACGCCGGTGACGTTCTTCGTCGGTGAGAACGGCTCGGGCAAGTCCACGCTCCTGGAGGGGATCGCGACGGCGGTCGGCCTGCCGACGATCGGCAGCGATTCGGTGCGCGACGACGCAAGCCTCGCCGCGCAGCGGGCCCTCGGCGGGCGACTGCGGCTGGCGTGGACGCGCCGCACGCACAAGGGGTTCTTTTTGCGGGCCGAGGATTTTTTTGGGTTTACGAAGTACGTCGCCCGGCTCCGCGTCGAGCTCCGCGAGCGACTCCGCGAGATCGAGCTCGAGTACGCGGGCCGCTCGGCGTTCGCGCGCGGACTCGCGGCCGGCCCCGTCGCCGCGTCACTCGCCGAGCTCGAGGAGCGCTACGGTAAGGACCTCGATGCGAACTCTCACGGCGAAAGCTTCCTGCGGCTCTTTCGGTCGCGATTCGTTCCCGGTGGCCTCTATCTGCTCGATGAGCCGGAGACGCCGCTCTCGCCGCAGAGCCAGCTCGCGCTCATGGCGATGTTGAAGGAGATGGTCGAGGATTCGCAGTTCCTCATCGCGACGCACTCGCCGATCCTGCTGGCCTTTCCTGCGGCGGCGATTTACACGTTCGACACTCCGCCGCTGCGCCGCGTCGAGTACGAGGACCTCGAACACGTGCGGCTGACGCGGGATTTTCTGAATGCGCCGGAGGCGTTCATAAGGCATCTGTAGCTATCAGCTGATGGCTGATGGCTGATGGCTGGTTCTCCTATGCCCACATCCCCAGGTCCAAGACTGCTCTCACTGTGGCGCGCGCTCAGCCCGTTCCCGGGCGGGCGATGGCTCTTCAGCTACATCCTCGGCCGCATCGTGCCGTACACCGGCACCATCCGGCCGCGAGTCGTCGAGCTCCGTCCCGGGTACGCACGCGTCGAGATGCGTGACCGTCGCGTCGTCCGGAACCATCTCGCGTCAGTCCACGCGGTGGCCCTCGTGAATCTGGGAGAAGTCACGAGCGGGCTCGCGATGCTCACGGGGCTGCCGCCAACACTGCGCGCAATCGTCGTCGGGCTTTCGATCGAATACACGAAGAAGGCTCGCGGCACACTCGTCGCCGAATCAACCGTGGACCTCCCGCCCATCTCGGAGCCGCGCGAGATCCACGTCCAGGCCGTGGTGCGCGATGGCGCGAATGATGACGTCGCGCGCGCGACCGTCCGCTGGCGCGTCGGGCCGATTCCGACGTGACCGCCCGACAGCCCGGCGGTGCGGGCCGCGACCCGTCGCGAGCGTCGCTCGCGACGCCGTTCACTCGAGATGCAGGGGTCGCCGTTCCGATCATCTGCGGCGCGATGTATCCGTGCAGCAACCCGGAGCTCGTCGCGGCCGTCTCGGCCGCGGGCGGAATTGGCATCGTGCAGCCTATCTCGCTCACGTACGTCCACGGCCACGACTTCCGCGACGGGCTCCGGTACATCCGGCGCCTCACCGATCGCCCCATCGGGTTCAACGCGCTGATCGAGCAGTCGTCTCGTGCGTACCACGAGCGGATGGTCCGGTGGGTCGACATCGCGCTCGAGGAAGGCGTCCGGTTCTTCGTGACGTCGCTCGGTAAGCCGCGCTGGGTCGTGGACCGCGTCAGGCAGGCCGGCGGCGTGGTCTATCACGACGTGACCGAGCGCCGGTGGGCCGACAAGGGCGTCGAGGCAGGTGTATCCGGTTTGATCGCCGTCAATGACCGAGCCGGAGGTCATGCCGGTCCCCGCGACGCCGCACGGTTGCTGGACGAATTAGCCGACCTCGGGCTGCCTGTGGTGTGCGCGGGCGGCGTCGGATCCCCCGAGGAATTCGTCGCGGCACTCCGGATGGGATACGCGGCGGTTCAGATGGGGACACGCTTCATCGTGACCCCCGAGTGTCGCGCGCATGCGCGGTACAAGCAGGCCATCCTCGAGGCCGACGAATCGCACATCGTGCTCACGGAACGCCTGACCGGTGTTCCCGTCGCGGTGATCGAGACGCCGTACGTCCGCCGCGTCGGGACGCGCGCCGGCTGGCTCGCTCGGCGCATGCTGCGCGGACGGCGCACGAAGCATCTCATGCGAAGCGTCTATGCACTTCGGTCGCTCTGGCGACTCAGGCGTGACCTGGTGCGTGATGGCGAGGCGGCCGACTACTGGCAGGCCGGGAAGAGCGTCGCGTCGATCACCGAGGAAATGCCCGCGGGGGACGTGGTCGCGATGTTCGCCCAGGCCGCGCGCGAGAGCGTGACCGCTGGCGGCTCGTTTCCCGCGCAGTTGCTCCCGCGCGCAACCGCGGCTCGTTAGGGCCTTCCCCCATCGTCCCCGTTTCCGGTCGTTCGTCCCGGGAATTGGCGAGAAGGTCCCACGCGGATTGCTCGACCCGCGTTGCCCTCGAACTGTTTGGCCCGACACTCTCCTGGGGAGGACGGTCCGTTGCCATCGCTCTCGCTCGTATGGTCGGTCGCCGCGATGCTCATGCAGTCCTCGCCCGCGCGGCCTACACCCGCACAGGCCGTTGCCGGTGTCTGGCCCGCGCCGCGCGCGGGACACGTGATGGCGACCGGCGGAGCACTCGGCGGCGTGTTCCTCTTCGCGGGGCAGATCGGGCGCGAGCGGAGGACCCTCGATACGCTCTGGCAGTGGAACGGAGCCGGGTGGCGCGCGCTCGCGAGTGACGGGCCGCGCTACCGCACCCTTCCCGCCGCGGCGTTCGACTCGCGACGGACCGCCCTCGTCGTGTTCGGTGGCGCCGGCCTGTTCAACGGAAACGCGTACGGGGATACGTGGGAGTGGGACGGCGCGGCCTGGACCGAACGGCCCGTGGATTCTCCGGGGCCGCGTGACCACCACGCGATGGCATTCGACGAGGCGCGCGGCGTGATCGTCATGTTCGGCGGCCAGACCGCCGCGCGCGCCTGGCCTAACGACACCTGGACGTACGACGGGACGGCCTGGAGGCGCGCCGACTCGACAACAGGTCCACCGAGCGGCGCCGCGCATCACGCCATGGCCTATGACGCGAGGCGCCAGCGCGTGGTGCTCTACGGCGGCACGAGCTCGTCCCGCGAGGTGGTGACGGACGTGTGGGAGTGGGATGGCACCCGCTGGTGGCGGATTGCGTCCAACCCGCCGGGGCCGCGTGCGACACGGCACCGAATGGCGTTCGACGCCGCCCGCGGGGTCACGCTCCTGTTCGCGGAAACGGAGACGTGGAGCTGGGATGGCGCCGGGTGGCGGCGCCTGGCCACCACTGGCCCATCGCAGCGCGTGGTGAGTGCCATGGCGTACGACGCCGGACGCCAGCGCGTGGTGCTATTCGGCGGCGCCGGTCCGGGCGGCGTGCCCCCCTATGACTCGCACGCCGACGTCTGGGAATGGGATGGATCGCGCTGGGTGGGCCCGGTCCGGCCACCGCCGGCGCGCGACGGCCCCGCCGGTAGTCGTTAGGCGCCCGGCCCCCGACCCGGGCCGCG
>DASURJ010000871.1:0-8912 GCA_036280115.1 Gemmatimonadaceae bacterium | reverse complement strand
CGCCATTTTTCGTCTGGTCGCGCGTGAGCGAGAAGGGCGCGCGCGCCGAGGGCGACAACGAGGTCCGCGGCTCCGTCGCCGCCGACGTCGTGATCACCCGGAATTTCGGGCTCACGGCCGGGTACGAGTTCGGTGGTGGCGGAGAGGCGCGCGCGCCCGGCAGCGCGAAGGGGCTGTTCGGCGCCGCAGTGTCGTACGCGTTTCGTTAGTCGATGTCGCTAGCCGCGTTTCGCTGGGCGAGGCGCACCACCCCGATCGATCGGAGAGAGTTGAATGCGAAAGAGTGTTCGCGTGGCGTTCGGCGCCGCGGTGCTCGTATTGCCCGCCATCACCGCGACGCCCGCGGTGGCCACTGCCCAGGCCTGGGCGTATCCGTCCTTCCAGCCCCCACGGGTGATCGACCGCGAGTTCAACTTCGGTGTTGCAGACGCCGGCAACGCCGGCACGAGTCTGATTTTCCAGTGGCGCGAAGGGTTGACGCCGCGGACTCAGCTCTCGCTGGACGTTGGGTTCGCCGATCCCGATGGTGAGGGGAACGGGAAGCTTCTCCTCGGCGGTCAGTTCGCGGGCCTGCTCAACACGGCGACGGCCGAGCTTCCGCTCGACTTTCTCGCGACGGGCGGCATCAACTTCGCGGTCGGCGACGGCAGCGATCTCATTCGCCTCCCGCTCGGGGTGTCCATTGGCCACCGATTCCCCCTTGATGAGGGGTTCGCGATCACGCCCTACGTCCACCCGCGCGTCTCGTTCGACATGTGCACCGACTGCGGCGGTCCGGAGGGCGACGACAACGAGACCGACCTCGGGATCGACTTCGACCTCGGGGTGAACTTCGAGGTGTCACGCTCGCTCTCGTTTCGCGTGAGCGCGCTCTTCGGCGGCTCGGACACGTTCGGTGATTCCGACGGCTTCGGGATCTCGCTCGCGTACGCCCCGGCGGGGCTGTCGCGGCTGTCGAGGCTGATTCGGCGGTAGGTTTGGTGTCCCAGGGGGCTGGCTTGTTACTTGCCCCCTCGGAGGCCACACCTCATTGTGGATCAATGCCTTCGGCCTCGCTTCCCACCGTCCTCGTCATCGACGACAACCACGACAACGCCGACATCATTCGCCAGTACCTCGAGGCGCACGGGTACCCGGTGTCCGTGGCGCACAGTGGCGAGGAGGGCCTGTCCGTGTTCGAGACCCTGCGGCCCTCGATCGTGCTCCTGGATGTCATGATGCCGGGCCGAGATGGGTGGGAAGTCTGCCGTCTCATCAAGCAGCACCCGGCGCATGGACGCGGGGTGCGTGTCATCATGGTCACCGCGCTCGACCAGTGGGACGACAAGCGGCAAGCGCTCGAAACCGGTGCCGATGACTACGTGACGAAGCCCGTCGATCTGCCGAAGCTCGTGCGTACGGTGGAACGCAACGCGGCCGCGCTGCAAGGCGCCGCCTGACTTTGTCCACCCGGCCCCGTATCGTGATGGCGTGAGCCCACCGATCCTCCTCACTGACAGCGACGACGCGGCGATCCGCGACGCGGCCGCGCTTCTCGACTCCTGGGTGGTCGAGGTTCGCGACGATCGTGCGCTGGCCGCCGCGGTGGAGGAGCTCACCGACCTTCGCGTCATCGTCACGACCACGGAAAACCCCAACGCCCTGCGTGACATCGTGGAACGGGCTCGCGCGCGCGCCCTTCCCGTGATCGTCGGGTGCGCGAACGAGGTGACCCGGCGCCGCGCGATCGAGCTGCGGGTCGATGAATGGTTCCTGCTCCCGGCCACCGGTGAGGAGATTGCCGCCCGCATCCGGTCGGCGCTCGCGCGAATGGCGCCGGCGGCAGCGGCGCTCGCCGATCGCATCGAGCGCGTCGAGTACGAGCAGATGCTGTACGACTATCTCACCGGGCTGCCCACCTTGCCGGTGGTGATCGAGCGCTCGCGCGCGCTCATCAAGGAGCGCGGCGAGCTCATCGTGCTCTACTTCAACTTCGTGCGCTACTCCAAGATCGAGGAGATCTACGGCTGGGAGAAGCTCGACGCGGTGCTCGAGACGACGGCGCATGCCGTCCGCGAGTTCCTGGACGCGAGCGTGCTGCGGTCGTCGCACGTGATGGTGAGCTTCACGAACGACGACGACTTCGTGTTCTTCCACGTCCCGGCGCCGGGCGTCGCGGCCGTCACGGACGCGGAGATCACGGAGCTCGTCGCGAAGCTCCAGGAGCACGTCGGTGGCCGCATCGAGGCGACGCACGGCGAGGAGATCGCCTCACTGTTCGAGATCTACGTGGGTCGCGCGCACGTGTACTACAACCCGAAGATCCGGCTGCAGCGCCTCATCTACCGCGGCATCCGCGAAGCGGCGAACGCGGCGAAGAGCGTGGAGGAGCGCGAGCGCGCGCGCCGCGTCGATGACTTGCGGAAAAGCCTGCGCGAGCGAGCGGTCTACATCGACCTGCACCCGATCCTGTACGCGGACACGCGTCAGGTGTACGGTTACGAGGCGCTCGCCCGCGGCACGCTCCGCACGCTGCGCAGTCCGGAGATCATGTTCGACGTCGCCGCCGAAGCGGATCTCCTCTGGGAACTGGGGCGCCTGTGCCGCAGCAAGGCGATCGAGGCGATGACCTCGCGCCTCACGCACGGCGAATACCTGTTCCTCAACGTCGACCCGCACGACTTCGCGGATCCCGAGTTCAGTCAGCTCGATCGCGAGGTGGAGAACCCGGAGCGCGTTGTCATCGAGATCACCGAGCGCACGGCCATCAAGGACTACCCGAAGTTCCGTGAGCGGCTGAAGGCATTGCGCGAGCGCGGTTACCGCTTTGCGGTCGATGACGCAGGGAGTGGCTACGCAGGCCTTGGTTCCATCGCGAACCTCGAGCCCGACTTCATAAAGCTGGACATCTCGCTCATCAACTGCATCGACACGAACTTCATCAAGCAGAACCTGGTGGAGACGATGGTGCGGTTCGCGAACGACCAGGGTGCGAAGGTGATCGCCGAGGGCGTCGAACGCGCGGAGGAATACGAGACGGTCACTGGGCTCGGCGTGCATCTCGTGCAGGGCTTCTTCCTGCATCGCCCGTCGGAGAACGCGTTGCATCGAACGGGCGAGACCGGTGGCGTCGTGGGGGCGGGCGATCGCGTGGCACGGGTTGCGGGCCGAGGCTAACCAGCTCGAGCTGGTAGGTGCAGGACTACACGAACTACGCTAGTAGTCGATCACAGTGGTTCCGAGGCCGTTCCCCTCTTCCTTTCAGGCCGCTGGCGCGAGCGACGGCGCTGCCGCGCTGGTCATCCTCGTCATCCTGCCCATCCTGTCCTCCGAGCGTCATCGCCCGACTCGGCATCGCGACCGGTCGAGGTGGGGAAGAAGGCAGGAGGGGATGGACAGGATGAACGGGAGACGCAAGATGACTCGGCCGGCAGCGCGGTCGGTCTCCCAGGCGGCCTGAAGGCAAAGCGGGGAACGGCCGCCCGGGACGCCACCGTCCCGGAGAGCCGTTCCCCTCATCACCCCGCCCGTTGCGAGACGAGAATTCCCCTCGCGCGGAGCGATCCACCGTGATCGGTCCCACGCTCCCCATCCGTATCCCCTGCCGACGATCCCCGTATCCCGGTCATCGGACCCCGACGCGGCCGCCGCGAGGCCGGACTGTGTATCTGACGTACACCCGTCAGATCCTCAGTGACTGACCGCTAGTTGCTGTTAGCTGGAACTGGTTGACGCGGCAGTTGGACGCTTCTCGCGTCAACCGCGTCCAACTGCGCTGCAGGGTGAACGGCTTCCGGGGTCGCGTTCGGCGCGCCGGCCCGATCGGGGTTGTTTATCTCGCCATCCCTCGCAGGAGGTCTGCAACGAGCGACCACGATCGCTCGGCCGCGCCGAGGCCGGCCTCGACGAGCGCGCGCGCGTGCGCGCCTGCCGCCGATCGCGCGCTCACGTCGGATAACCATTCCGTCAGCGTGCGTGTGAGTCCGTCGGCATTCGCCTCCGAGCGCCCGCCACCCGCGGCGATGAGCAGTGCTGCGTCCCGACTGTTCGCGAATCGAGGGCCGAAGAGGACCGGCGCGCCGAACGCGGCTGGCTCCAGCACTGAATGAAGCCCCGCCGCATGAAAGCCCCCGCCGACGTACGCGGCATCCGCCAGCGCGTACAGGTCGCCCAGGATGCCGACGCGGTCCACGATGACGACGTCGGCGTCTTCGGCGTCCGGCGTCGACAGCCTCGCCGCGCCAAGTGACGCGGCGCTCGCCCATCGCTCGACCGGCGTTAGGTGCGTCTCCGTCGGCTCATGCGGCGCGATTATCAGTCGCGCAGCCGGCAAAGCGGCGCGCACACGCGTCCAGGCGGCGAACAACGGGCGCTCGTCGGCGGGCCACGTCGAACCAGCCACAAGCGTTGGTCGGTCGCTCGCGAGCGAGGCCACGAGGCCCGTCGCTCGGTCCACCGCCTTCACGCGCGCCCACACCTGGTCGTAGCGCGTATCGCCCGTCACCGTGATCCGCTCGGCGCTGACGCCGAGGTCGACGAGACGCTCGGCGTCGCGTTCGTCGATCGCCCCAACCGCGTCGAGTCGGGCGTACGCGTCGCGGAGCAGCCGCGCCGCCATGGGACCGCGCCTCGATGACCCTTCTGCGAGGGTCGCGCTCACGAGGCCGAGGGCCACGCCGCGCACATCGGCCGCTCTCGCGAGGCGCGGCCACACATCCAACTTGCTGAATACGAGGGCTGTCGGGGCGAGCGCGTCGAGTGCGGCGCGTGATTCACCGTCCGTGTCGAACGGGAGGTAGTCGGAGAAATCGACGTCGAGTCCGCGCGCGAACGCGGCAGCGCTCGGCGAATAGAACGTGTACGCGAGCTGGAGGTGTAGGTCCGACGCCCGCGCGAGCTGCAGGACCGGTCGCGCCTGCAGCCCTTCGCCGACCGATGGCGCATGCATCCACAACAGCGGTCGCGACGGATCGCGCTGGAGCGCGGACCATTGCGCATAGCGCCCTCGGATTCCGCGCCGTGCCCGAAGCGCCCGCAGCCATTTGGCCTGGCTGTCCGGGGCAATGGCCGCGAGCGCGCGAGCGAGTTGTCCGGCTGCGTCGTAGCCGAGCTCAAGCACGGCATCCACGGCCGCGCTCGTAAGGTCAGCAGGCGCAGCCTAGCGTCCGCCCGCGAGCGCGGTGTCCAGCACGCGTCGCAGGTCTTCGGCGCTCTGCACGCCCTCGAACAGCTGATTCCCGATGAAGAACGACGGAGTCGCCCGCACGCCCGACCGGGACGCCTTCTCGTAGTCCGCCTGAATGATCGGAAGCATCTTGTCACTGCGCAGGCAGGCCTGAAGCGCGGTGCGATCGAGACCGACCTTGCCGGCGAGCTCATCGAAGACCGGGCTGGCATCTTGAAGGCGCGACCAGACTTCCTGGGCTCCGAAGATGGCGTCGTGCATCTCCCAGAACTTGCTCTGCGCCCCGGCGCACATGGCGTACTCGGAGGCCGGGACCGCGTTCTGATGGCTTCCGATCGGGAAGTTCACGAAGGCAAGCCGCACCTTGCCGTTGTCCACGTACTCGCGCCGGATGATCATGTCCGCCGAGTCGTGCCACATCTTGCAGTACGGGCACTGGAAATCGCTCGCGATGATCATCCAGACCTTCGCGTTCGGGTTGCCGCGAATTCGCGCGCTGTCGGCTCGGGCGACGAGCGGATCGTTCGCGCCGGCCGCATCAGCCGTGGCGGTTGGCGCAGCGGGTGCGGCGGCCTCAGGCGTACCGGACGCAGTCCTTGCCCGCGCGTCTTCGGCGCCCTTGCAGGCGATGGTGAACAAGACGAGGGCGAGCGCGCGAGAGGACATGGCCGAATTGGTGGGGGCGCGTGAGCGCCTTCGTTATGATGACGGCTGAGGGCGGTTGACAGAGCGTCGTGTCGTGAACTGACCCGATTCGACGCGCCGGGAAACATACCGCTGGTAGCCGCTCCGGGTCTATGCGGACGGCTTGCTCGGCATGTGTGCTGCACATCACGAAGCCCTTATAGGGCATACCTCTTGCACCCCCGCGCGCTGGAACTCGCGCACGCGTTGCCGGCGACGCGACGTCCACGACGACAGATACCAGCAGTCGTGTGGTGGTGTCTCGCGGTTCGTGTCGGGTGCGCGCGCTTCGCGAACTACGCCGCAGTCGATTCACTGGTTCGGGGAGGGCTCATGCGCATGGCGCCGCCGAGGAGGGCGTGGGTGTTGGTCGCGGTCGTGGGCGCTATCGCATCGCTCGTGACGGCATCGCCCTCGGTGGCTGGCGCGCAGCGCCCGGACGAGGCGCCGTACCCGCAGACGCTTCATTTCGGCGCCGGGTACATCAACGTGCCGGCGGCCTGGGTGTCACGACGGACCGCCGACTCGTGGCTCACCCTCTCGGCAAAGGATCTGCCGTCGTTCGGTGATCCGGACAAGAACGGTCTCGCCAGTCGACTCAATTCGAATCTCGCCCTCGACACGCATTGGGGCGGACGCGTGTCGATCGGCGCGTCGCTCTATAGCCAGAACCCCGAGTGGGGGGCGTTCGGCCAGGCCCTGATCGTCCGCGACGGTGACCTCGGGTTCCTTCCGGCATTCGCCGTCGGTGCGCGCAACGTCGGGCGGTACGATCACGAAGACCGATTTCTGATCGGCCACGACGTCGTGCTCGATAGCACGGGGGTGTACGACAAGATCGTGGTCGAGCGGTATCAGGACTTCGATACATCGCCGACGCTCTACGCCGTGGCGACGAAGGAGATCCCGCTCTCGGGGTACTCGGAGCGCGGACGTAGGTCGATGTCGCTCAGCGTCGGTTACGGCAACGGGCTGTTTCGCGAGGACGGCGGGCTCGGCGACCAGTACAACAACAGCGGAACGATCGCGCGCGGGCTCTTCCTCGCCGGCCGGTTCGTCATGCATCCGTCGGCCAACAGCGCCGTCACGCTCATGGCGGAGAACGACGGGTGGGACTGGAACGCCGGCGTCGTCGCGGAGTGGCGTGGCGTGACTGTCGGCATTTACGGCACCGAGCTCGAGGCGGGTCGTCGCGGTGGCGAGGCCGAAGGGTTCAACGTGTACAACTACACGAAGCTGAACGTCGCGATCGGTTACTCGGGGAACGTACGTGACATTGCGCGCGGCGTCGTGCTGCGCTCGCGCGTCGCGGACCTCTCGCGCGAGCAGCGGCGTCTCCGCGCCGAGATCGCGTCGCGCGAGCGTCGCATCCAGTCGCTCGAGGGGCAGTTGGTGGAAGCCCGTGCGGGGGAGATCGCACAGCTCGAGCGCCGCCGGCTTCAGCTGGAGACCGAAGTGCAGGCGGAGCGCGAGGCGATCCGCCGCGCGACCGAACGGCTGCGCCAGCTCGAGCAGGGTGGAGCCGCCAAACCGACGCAACCGCAACCGCCGGCCCAGCCACCGGGTTCGAAGCCTCCAGCGGAGCGGTGATCATGCGGTGGGGTCGTGCGCACCGGGGGAAGTGGCCCGGCAGCAACGCGGTGAGCGTGGTCGCGGCCTGCGCGGCGTTAGGCGTCGTGCCCGCGTCGGGCGTCCTGGCACAGCAGCAGGATTTCCCCCAGAGCCTCTACTGGGGATCGGGCCTCATCGACATCCCCGTGGCGTGGGCGCCCCCACTGACGGGCGACTTCGCTATCGTGTACTCCGGGAAGCGCTTCCGCTCCGACCCCATCACCACCAAGCTCAATTACGACGACCGCTTGAACTCGCAGCTCACGCTGTCGGCGGCGTTGTTCGGGCGACTCGAGGGTGGCGTCGCGTTCTTCTCCAGCAACCCGGAGTACGGGTTCTTCGTGCGGGGCGTGCTGGTACGTGAGGACGACCTCGTGAGCCGTGGCGGCGCCCTCGCGTGGCTCCCGGCGATTGCCGTCGGCGCGCGGAATCTCGGAAAGTACAGCCGCATCGACCGGTTCGGCGTCGGCTATCAGCTCCTGCCGCCGACGCCCGACGACCCTAACGCGCGTCACGTCGCCGACTCGCTGCACCTCGGGTTCGACACCGCGCCGACGCTGTATGCCGTCGCGACGAAGAGTGTCAGCCTGAATCAGCTGCGCGACTCGTGGCCGGACATCGGGCTCAGCTTCACCGTCGGCGCGGGGAACGGCTTGTTCAGCGATGATGGCGGGTTGGGGTCGGCGTACGCGAACAATGCGACCGGCGGGCTGTTCTATGGTGCGACAATGGACTTCGCGGCAACGCCTGATCTTCGCTTCACGCTGCTCGCCGAAAACAACGCCTGGGACTTCAACGTCGGGGCGGCCGCCGCGTACCGCGGGATTCGCGCGGGCGTGTACGTCACGGAGTTGGGGGCCGGTTCAGCCCCGTCAGGCGACGCGGCTACGTCGCAGGGCTTCTACAACTACCGCAAGGTTGCGTTCACGCTGGGATGGCAGAGCAACGTGCTCGCGCTGCTACGCGGGGACTTTCTTCAGCGGCGCGCCGATCGTCTCGCGCGCGAGCGCGAGCAGCTGATGGCGGACATCAGCGCCCGACAGCGTCGTGTCGCCGCGCTGGAGCTCGAGCTCGACCGGTATGAGGCACAGAATCTGCTCGAGCTGGAACAGCGCCGAGCGGCTGCCGAAGTGCAGCTGCGGCAAGAGAGAGAAACACTGCGCCGTCTCGAGGATCGGCTCAAGCGGGTGGAGCAGCAGCGTGGTACGCCACCGTCTTCCCGGCCGTAACCGATGCCGACGTCCCGAATCTCACACGGCGGAATGGCTCTCATGATCAGAGACATCCTGCTCGCCGCTCTGGCGGTGACGCTTTCACTGCCGCTCGCAGCTCCGCGCGCGGTGGTCGCGCAGACCCCCGACGCGACGTACAAGGCGAAGCGCGATCAGCTCGCGAAAGAGCTCGAGGAGACGCAGAAAGCCTTGGCCGACGCAAAGGGGCAGCGGGCGCAGCT
>DASURJ010000870.1:0-3116 GCA_036280115.1 Gemmatimonadaceae bacterium | reverse complement strand
AACCCTCGGGAGGCCTCCCTGTCGTACAGGGGCTTCCCGAGGGTTCCGCCTTTGAAACCCCGCAGCAACCAGTGCCAGCTAACAGCGACCAGCGCTGTTCCTGCGGGCACCCGATAACCCGGCCTAACGCGCGTATCTACTCCTGAATGCCCGTGATCAAGGCGTACGCCACATCGCCCATGATCTTGAGCGACCGCGCCGACACCTTGTCGAGCGTGTCCTCGGGCGTGTGGTGGTAGTTCGGCTTCCCCGATCCCGGCGCGCCGAGATAGTCGATGTCGATCACGTCGATGACCCGCAAGCCCTTGTCCAGCAGCGGAAGGTGATCGTCCGTGATCGCCATCCCCACCTGCGGCGGGAAGTATTGCTGGTAGCCGAGCTTCGCTGCCGTATCCCAGACGCGCGCCACTACCTCCGGAGCACGCTCGGCCGAGTGCCCCTCTTGCAACACACGCAGGTCGGCGTCGCCGATCATGTCCCAGAGCACGCCGAAGATCGGCTGGTACCCCGCCGGCATGTTCGCCGCGAAGTACGTCGAGCCGAGGAGCACGTCCACGTCGGGCGTGAACGTGCCGTAATCCTCGCCGTCGACGAACAGCAGGTCCACGCCGACCCCGGGCGGATTCTGCTTGAGCAGGTCGGCCAGCGCGATCAGCATCCCCGTGCCCGATCCGCCGTCGTTCGCGCCGGGAACCGGCAACTGACGCTTCGCCGGGTCCTCGGCCTGGTCCGATACGGGGCGCGTGTCCCAGTGTGTGACGTAGAGGATGCGCGTGCTCGCGCCGGGGTTGAAGCGGGCGAAGATGTTCCGGAGCGGCAGCGTGTCGCCTGTCGCGGTCACGTGATTCCATCGCTGCTCGATCACCGTGTCCGCGCGCTGGCGCATCTGCTCGGCAATCCATTCACCCGCGCGACGGTGCGCTTCTGTGCCTGGCACGCGCGGGCCGAAGTCGAGCTGTGCTTTCACGTAGCGTCGCGCCGCCTCGCCATCGAATGGCGTGCCCGGCGCCGCCTCGGAACGATTGCACGCGCTCAACACGATCAGCGCGCAGGCAACGGTCAACATTCTCACCTCAGGTCTCCCGCGAAGAATTGCATCTGGAGGACGGCGGTGACCACGGTCTGCGTGAGCCGTCGGTTCAAGTTACGGTCGAAGTTCACGATGCGAGACCCCTGAATGCTGAGCGTCGCGTTCTCGGCCACGTCAGTGTCGGCGTTGAGCGTGAACGCCTGCCGCCCGTTGTCGGTCAGGCGGCTCTGTCGGCCAGCCGCGAAGAGATTCTCAACGTAGCTCTGGGTATGGGTCTGCTGGAAGCCGATGCGCGTGCGGAGTCCGCTGCGCATGTTCCAGTCGGACGGGAGCGCGAACGTGCGTCCGATCTCGGCGCTCACTTCCTGGGACCGCCCATTCGTGACGCTTCCCGGAAGGGAGTCTACCTGGCGACGCTGCGAGTACCCCGCAGTGGTCGTCACCTCGCCCGGCGCCCACGTCAATGAAAGGTTGATCGGATACGCGCGGATCCACGTCGCCCGCTCCTCATCCGCTCCACCCGCCAGCACCGACGGCACGACGAGCGACTGGCGCGTGTGGAGGGCCCGCCCATTCAGACCGGCGGCGGTCACGAGCCCACCGAACAATGGGCCGTTCGGACTCCAGCGTACCGTGACGTCGGGATACACGACCTGATTACCGTCGATCGTCGTCTCCTCCGCCTCGAGGCGGCGCGACCAGTTGCGCGTGGTGGTCCGCTGTACCCGCCCCGCGACCGTGAGGTCCATCGGCAGCGTGACGCCGCTCGCGGCGACGATCTGCGTGCTCGCGCCCGCACTGTTCGCGAGGTCGCCGCCCAGGTCGCGGAACGCGTCGATGGTGCCGACGCCAAGCTGGTAGCCGAGCCCCGGAGCGCCAAGGGCACCGTCGTACGCGCTCAGGACACCGCGCGTCACCGACACATCGACGGGCTGGAGTCGACGAAGCAGCGCCGCGGGAGCGCCTTCCGCGCCGTATCGCTCGGCGGCCTTCGCGAGGTCCACGCCAGCGCCGGCAGTCACCGTCCGCGAGTTCCCCATGCGGAGCGGTACGCGGTTGGCCGGGAGTGCGGGGTCGCCCGCCGGCTGCGCACTCCTGAGCGGGGCATTGGGATCGCGGAGCAACGAGAAGCTGGTCGCGAGATCGAGGCGCGGGCGCAGCCACGTCGAGACCTGCGGCGCATAGCTGAGCGAGCTCGCGATCTGGCGTTCGCGCTCCAGCCCCGCGTCGAGACCGAGGAACGTGCCCTGCGCAGCCTCCGCCGCAGCGCCGTTAGGCGTCGTCGGGTCGTAATCGCGCAGGTCGCGGAGCACCAGGACGTCCGCGCGCGCCGTGAGATTCGGCAGCGGCTTGAGCTCGAGCGAGCCACTGTTTCGCCAGAGGTCGCTCTCGCCGGTGGCGATGCGCCCGGGGTCGTCGAGCGCATCGGCAGGCTTGAGGAACGACTCGCGCCGCTCGGTGTCGCGCGTGCGACCGGTCGAGACGCGGAACGACGACGGCCGCACGTTGAAGCGCCCCGGCGCCTGCCCCGACGTCGAGATCCACGACGGCAGGAGCGCGTCGAACATCCCCCGGTCGCGCGGTGTTTCACCAACGCCCTCGCCGACAACGGGGAGCGCCACGAAATAGTCAGCCGACAGATGGAAGTTGCGGCGCCGACCATCCTGGTACGCTGACCGGTTGCCGAGCGACCGGTAGGTACCGGTCAGCCCGAGATGGTTCACGATGGGCGCGTACCATGGCCCCTCGAGCGGCGTCAGACGCCGAACGGACAGCGCGTACGTCGTCGCAGACAGGCGTGGGGTCCGGAGCCCGGGGATGTCTTCGCCCGAGAGGTCGGACTGGGCGAGGAAGAGCGGGTCGGCCCGCGCGGATGTGTAGGCCACGGTGAGCGGTAGCGCCACGCCGAGGCCAGGTGGGAGAAACTGGTCGAGCCGAACCGTGGTCGCGAGCTCGAGGTCGTTGTTCGTCGCGAACGTCGGCGCCTCGGCCAGCTGGCGAAAGTGTGGATCGCGTCGCGTGGCGGACACGCGCACGGTCGCGAACTCGCCTAACGCCACCGACATCCCGATCTGGCCCGCGAACC
>DASURJ010000869.1:0-2472 GCA_036280115.1 Gemmatimonadaceae bacterium | reverse complement strand
TCGCGTTCCCGGAGTCCAACCGCATCGTTATGCAGGGCAGGTCGGCCGGGTCGGGGGCCGGCAATCCCCTCGAGGTGCTGCGGCACGAGCTCGCGCACCTCGCGCTCAGCGAGGCACTCGGCAAACTGCCTCCGCGCTGGTTCGATGAAGGCTACGCGAGCTATGCGGCGAACGAGGTCGGACGCGACGCCGTCCTCGGCGCGAACCTCGCGCTGCTGTTTCGCGGGATGCCGCCGCTCGATTCGCTCGATCGAGGGTTCGAGGCCGGCTCGTTGCGGGCCGAAGGCAGCTACGCGCTCGCGTACCGCGCCGTGGCCGAGCTCGCGGCGCTCGATCGCGAGCGAGGCCTAACGCTGTTCTTCCGGTACTGGAAAGAGACGGGGAGCTTCGACCGCGCGGTGCGTGATGCGTTCGGGATCACGCAGGCGCGATTCGAGGAGATCTGGCAGCGCCGCACGCGACGGCGATACGGAGGGCTCGCGCTCTTCGCCGATCTCTCCGTCGCTGCCGCGGTCACGCTCTTTCTCGTGCTGCCGTTCTATGTGATTCGGCGCCGGCGCGATCGGTTACGCATGGCCGCGCTGGTCCGCGCCGACGAGGAGGCCGAGCGGCGTGAGGCTGAGAGCGCCATCGAGGCGCTACTGCGGAGCATTCCGGTACCTGGGCGAGAAACGGGACAACCGTCATCCGAGTCGCCCGGTCCACCGCGTCCGCCGAGTCACCCCGATGACGATCTTGACCCCGGGTCGCCTCCCCCGGCGGAGCCACCTCCCCGCGGCTCGTCCCCCGGCTCGGCCTGAGCGGTTGCACCAAGCGGTCTCATCGAGCCGCGGGAGTAAGGAACGGCTCGGTCAGTCACGAGCTAACTCTTGACGTGACGCTTGCTTGACATGATTTCGGACGGCTCGTAAACTCCACGAACCATTATGGCCCAATCCAAATCGACTCCGCGGTCGCGGCCGCTGGTCCTCTGGGGGATCGCCGCCGCGACGCTGCTTGCTGGCTACATCGATCTGGCTCGTGGCGGTGAGACGCTCGCGCCGATCCTCCTGGTGATCGGTTATTGCGTCCTCGTACCGCTCGCTATTCTGAAATAGCCTGCGTCACCTATCGCCCTGCCAGCGTCGCGCGGCGCGCTGGCAGAGCGATTGCGTTTTTAGAAAGTATGCAGTGCTGGCTGATGAAGAGGCGCTCGGCCGCAAGCGGGCGAATAGCTCAGTTGGTTAGAGCGCCTGCCTTACACGCAGGAAGTCGGGGGTTCGAGTCCCTCTTCGCCCATCTGAAGTTCAAGCGGTGGACCCTGTGATCCGGGTGGGGGGTACCATGTTCAACGTTATGTCGGAGGAAACGACAGTGAAGGCACGGCAACGCCACGCGCGAACGTTGGTCGCGTTGTTCGTAGGTACCGTGGCCAGTGGTGCGTTCGCGACGTTGACTGCACAACAGCAGACGTTGCAGCGTGGCCAACAACCCGGCCCACGATTCATGGTGCCGACGTTCCGCAGCACGGAACGGGGGCTCGGGCTCCAGGCGGCGGAAGCGATCCGCGAGCGCATGGGCCAGGACTTCCAGCTCCGACACCTCTGGATCGTCCCGAAGAGCGACATCATGACGACGCTCCAGAACTCGGGGTATTCCACCACCGAGGCGCTGAGCTCCAACGACGCCCGCGCGCTCGCCCAGCTGCTGCGCGCCGAGGAGTACGTCGAGGGCACCGTCGAGAAGACGCCCTCAGGCTTCCGCGTCACGGCGAACATGATGCTCATCAGGCCCGAGGGCATGGTGCAGCCGCTCCCGCCCATCGAGGTCTCGAAGCTCTCCGACGCGGCGAAGGCGGTCTCCAACGCCGTCGAAGCGGCACGCAAGCAGGTGGAGCCGGCCAAGAAGTGCATCGACGCCTATCGCGCGAAGAACTACGCCGCCGCGATCGCCGAGGCACGCAAGGGAATCTCGGCATATCCCAACGCCGTGATGCCGCGCGTCTGCATCGCCGAGGTCTACAACGAGCAGAAGCTCGGCGCGGACTCGATGGTCGCCATCAGCGAGCAGATCCTGAACATCCATAAGGACAACAAGCGCGCGCTGGCCTTCGCGGCCGACGCGTACGCCGAGAAGAAGAACGAGGACAAGCAGATCGAAGCGCTCACGCGCCTCATCTCGCTCGACCCGAACAACACCCGCCTCCAGACGCAGGTCGTCGAGATCCTCGCCGGTAGCGGTAAGGCGGCGCTCGCGCTGCCGATCGTCGACGAAGCGGTGAAGAACAATCCGGGTGACCCGTCGCTCGTGAAGCTGCAGTGGCTCGTGCACTTCGCGGCCAGAGACATCAAGGGCGCCCTCACCGTTGGTGAGGAGATGGTGAAGCTCGACACGGCCTCCGCCGATACGAACTTCTTCATTCGCCAGGCGGCTGGCTACGCGGCGGACAGCCAGTTCCAGAAGGCTGCCGAGACGCTCGCGAAGGGCCGCGCG
>DASURJ010000868.1:0-8389 GCA_036280115.1 Gemmatimonadaceae bacterium | reverse complement strand
ATGGGGCTCATGCCGAGCGAGTCGACGAAGAGGCGTAGCTCGTCGTGGAGGGAAGCACCGGGAAAGACGTTCAGCACGGCGACATCGGAGCCGGCCATGATCCGCACGCCCGCCTCGCGCATCTCGCGGTAATGCTTCAGTGCGACCGGCCAGGCTCGGTCGAAGTACGCGCGACGCTCCGGCGTCGCCTCCTCCACCTGTTCCCGCCAGTCGAGAATCAGGAAGGCAGACAGGTACGGCCGAAGGCGGTGCGTCGTGGGGGTCGTGTCGGCGACGAGGGCCTGGAAGTACTCCAGCGGGCGGAACACCGATTCGGTGATCGTGACGAGCGTCGGCACTACGCCCACGTCGCGCCACGCGAGCTCGCGCCAGAACTCCATCCGCCGCTCGCGCGGGAGCGAGTCGATCGAGAGCGGGAAGCCGTGATCGATGCCGTCCTGTCCGGCCGCCAGGAAGAGCGACGTGGACGCGGTAGGAACGTGCCCGACCAACCGCTTTCCGTGAGCGTGCGCAGCACGCGCGAGCGCGACGTACGTCTCGTCGTCCTGCACCGTCCGAATCTTGAAATGGTCGATCTCGAGCCGCGACAGGGAATCGATGACGCGTCGAGCGTCGGCCGGCGACGCGATGGGAATGCGCGCGCGCTCGAATGGCTCGACGCGCGACTCGGGTGGGTCCCGCCGCATCCGCTCGATGTTCCGGAGCGACTCCAGGTACGGACCCGCGATGAGCATTCGCGGGCCCACGCGCGCACCGTCGCGGATCTCCCTCCGCCAGCGCAACACCTCGGCGTGCTCGCTCCCCTGATCGCGAATCGTCGTCACCCCGTGCACGACGTAGAGCCCCAGCGCGGACGCGCGTGTCTTGGACACGTGGGCATGCATCTCGAACAGGCCGGGGATGAGGTACTTGCCTGTCCCGTTCACGACGGTGGCGCCGGCAGGCACTCCGACACGCGCTGACGGGCCGATCTCGGCGATCAACCCATCCCGCAGGACCACGGACTGTCGCGCGATGGGAGCGGCACCGGTCATCGGAATGACGGTGACTTCGCGAATGACGGCGACGCGCTGCGCATGTCCGGTAGCGCCCGCAGAGGCGATCGCGAGCAGCGCGAGCGCCAATGCGCGGAGGCGCCGCTCGATTCGGGGAGCGCTTGCGGGGTGTTCGACCCACGGACCGCGTGAAGAGCTGAGTCGCAAGATTCCGCCTTGATGAGTCGCGATGATGCGGCGTAGAGGGGGAACGCCCCGCTCAGTGTCCCCGCGAGAGTAGCCGGGACACCGCGCCACAGCAAGCAGGGGTGATGGGTGGCGGTTCGTGCAGCGGCGTGCGCGCGACGTACCATCGGAATGCGACTCAGGCACCTTGCGATGGCCCGGTTTGGCCGCCAATTACGTCAGCAAACATGGAACGGCAGCCGCGGGTCGTCTGCCCTGGTGTGGGCGCATCCCTCGAAGGTTTCCATGCGTGGTCGGCGCGTGACGCCGCAAGGCGATTCACGAAGGTTCCCCGGCGCGATGTGTCCCGCCAGGTCGAGAGAAAGAACCCTCGGACGCGGATCGGAGTTCAGCGGGGTTCGCGGCCTTCGAGGACGCCCGTCGTGTCATGGCATCGCACCCCGATCCGGTCTGTTCATGTCGGTCACGTCATGGCTAACGCTGTCGTGGGACGTTCGACTCGACCTAACGAGATTCCAAGGGTGCGGCTGGGTTCCACGCGCGCAGCCATCTCCGCGCCGACTCGTAGCGCTTCGCGACGGTTGGGTCCGCCCGCTGCCAGGCGCGTTCAACCACTGCGTAATGCGCCGCCGCACTGTCACGCTGCGCGCTCGCGTCGAACAACCGCGCGACCAGCTCGTGAAGCTCCGTGCGCGTGACGTAGAGGCCCGACCCTTCGATCCCGCCGCGCAGCGCAGCCTGCACCACGGGAATCGCCTCTGCCGGACGGCCGAGCTTCAGGAGGAGCTCAGCGAGCTCGTAGTTGATCCGCGTATACCCGAACGTCGGCGAATGCATCGCCAGGCGGAGCTCCCGAAGCGCCGCGTCGTGCTCGCCGGCCCGCGAGTGAAGGAGTCCACGCACGAAGCGGTGGAGCAACGGGTCGCGCGCGAAGAGGCTGCGCCGGCCGACAACCTCGATGCTGTCCACCAACCCGCGAGCGCGAGCCGTGTCGCCTCCGGCAACCGCGGCCGTCGCCGAAAGAGTGAGGAGCCACGCGGTCTGGCGCGCGTGAGCTCCCTCGGAAACGTCCTCTGCACCGTCCATCTCGCGCGCCAGGGCGATAAAGCCGTCTGCCGCGGCGCCACCGAGGCCCATCTCCATCTGCGCAATCGCCGCCTGGTATGGGTCGGGCGTCAACCCCCGCCTGACGAGTCCGTTCTTCGGCACACGTCCCTCTCGAGCGAGCGCCAGCGCCTCCCGGTAGCGCCCCTGCATACGCAGCTTGATCGTACAGTACCACCGATACTGCGCGGGCTCCGTCCCGTTGGAGGGAGCGAGCCCTTCGTCACAGTACCGGTCGGCTTCGTCGAGCTCGTCGAGTCGCAGGGCGGTAATGAGGTTCCCGAGGTGCACGCTGGTGCGCGTCCCGCCGAGTGCATCGTAACGCCTCACCGCGGCTTCCGCGTCGGCGCGCCGCCCGAGTCCGACCAGCCGATCGGCCTCGAGCGCCCACGGCGTAGCGTCGTTAGGCCTCAGCGCTCGCCACCGCGATAGCGTGCGCTCCACCGCCGCGCCGGAATCAGCCCAGCGGTAACGTGTCGTCAGCTCGCTCAACGCTTCACACATCCGGCACAGCGCCGCCGAGTGAGGGCTGGCGGCGGAGTCGATCGAGATCGCGCGGTCGAGCAGCTCGACGGCCCTCCCGATCCCGACAACGACCTCGGCCGCACGCACGAGCGCTTCGGGGTCGCGCGGGTATTCCGTCGCCAGCGTCTCCGCTGCGGCGAGCGCGCGCACGTCGGACCGCTCGGCGCCAACGTGCGTCATGATCAGGAGTCGCTCGCGCCGCGGCGCACGCGCCGCCAGCGCCACCGCACGGTCGGCGAGCGTTGCCTCGTCAGGCTCGGCGGTCGCTTTTCCCGTGCGCCAGGCGTAGTACGTCGCCATCGGGAACGTCGAGTCCTCGCGGACGGCCGAGCGGAAGAGGCGGCTCGCGGCGTATGCGTCATAGCGGTAGAGGGCGCGCAGTCCCTCCTCATAGAACCGATAAGCGACAGGTGACCGCGTGCTCAGGTCGCCGAGCGAGCCCGCCGGTGTGCCGACACCGAGATCCGCCGCGATCAGCGCCGTGACGCTGTCCACGAGCGCAATGCGGTCGCTTCCCGACACGCGATACCCGCGGCGCACGAGCCCTCGCTCGACGTCCACGCGTCGCGCGTCGAACCGAAACAACCCACCGGCGAGCCGGTTCAGCTCTCCCTCGACGATCTCTGTCGCGCCCGCGCGGCGTGCGGCATCAGTGAACGCGGTCCGCGACGTGTCGGCGTCGCGCGGGGCGAGCTCCAGCATGCGCGAGCTCGTGATCACCTGCACGCCGCCGAGCCGGCCGAGGCTCGTCGCGAGCATGTCGCGCGATACAGCGTCGAGCGCCACCGAGTCGGTCACCGCGAGGTCGCGAATGCGGCCGACTGCCAGGACTGGCCTGGCATCGCCGGCCGCCTCGTCCGCGCTGCTGGCCGAGCGCCAGCCGAGCGCGGCGATCAGGGCAATCCCCGCGACGCTTGCCGCCATGACGGCCCGCACGCCCAACGGCGCGCATTGTCCGGTCGCGTGCGTGGCTCCGGTCGACTCGGCAGCCGGCTCATGCGACAGCGCGTCGTGCGCGGAATCGGCCGCCGCGGCTGCCGCACCGTCGTCAGGCGTGGGCTCGTCCTGATCGTCGTTGCGGGCGAAGCCCGTGTCGGTGGCCGCGGGTGGGAGCCTGACGCGGCGCGCCGGGGAACCCCCGTTGTCTCGGTCGACGGGCCCGGGGCGGTGATGCGGGGCCTCGCGCAACCGGGCGACCACGTGCCCGACGACCGGATCCGGCTCCACCTCGAGCTCCCGGCGCACCAGTTCGACATGCGCGCGCCCGTGCGCGATGGCAGCGCTGCCGTCGCCCAGCACGGCCAGCGCTTCCATATAGGACGCGGCGATGCGCGAGTCGACCGGATCGAGGCGCGTGAGCCGACGCCAATACTCGGCCGCCTCTTCCAGCCGGCCCCCCTCCGCGCTCGCCCTGGCGGCGATCTCGATCGCCCGGATCGCCTCGGTGGCGAGGGACGCCCGCTCAGTCTCCAGCCACCGCTCGAACTCCGGCGCATCGGTGAGGTGGAATTGGTCGAGAAACGGGCCGGCGTACACCTCGGCGACGTCGGCCCATCGTCGCGCCGCGACGGCATCGCGGAAGTCGCCGAGGTCCGTGCCGATCCGGTCGGGGTCCAGACGGAGTACCGGCGAGGTGAGCACGACCTCGGCGCCGAGGTCGCGTCGGAGGCTGTAGAGCGTCTGCGAGAGTGCATGCCGGGCGCGTTCCTCATCGGTCTCCGGCCAGAGCACGCCGATCGCGCGGTCGCGGCTCGTGCCCTTCGGCCCGGCGGCCGCGAGAATCGCGAGCAGGGCCATGGCCCGGGGACGCGGCGTCACGCCGGCACCGGGTTCCGGATGTTCGATCCACAGCCCGCCGAAGGTTCTGAGCCGCAATGACTTGCACCTCGATGACGTCGCGATGACGCGTAAGGGAGAGCGCGGGGATGGGGCCCGACGAGATTGGTCCTCCGCGATCGTGGTCGGCCGTCGCGCAACAGGAAGAACGATGGCGAGCCGGTAGCGGTCTCACATCCCAAACGAGGAATCCACCGATGTCCATATTGTCACTGGCGCCTGAGCGCCTCCGGGATCTGCGGGCTGCGCTCGCGCGGCCCGTTCACATCGACCGGGTCGGACTTCAGCCAGCGGTTCTGGCTTTCGCCCTCGTCGCGACGACCGCTTGTGGGGATAGCGGGCCAACGAGCAACACGCTCGTCTCGCCGCAGGCCGCCGTCGCTGGCGGACCATCCGCCGCGAAAGGCAAACCGACCGCAGTCACCCCTGACGGGAAGGGAATCGGTACGCTGGAGCAGACCGGCGTGCAGCGGACCCGGTACCGTGTCGAGTTCCACCTGGGCCAGGTCATGACGTCCACGTCGAACGTGTACCTCATCTGGTACGGCAACTGGGCCAACGACCCGGCTCCGCTCATCATACAGGATCTCGTCATCGGGCTTGGCGGCTCGCCGTACTTCACCGTCAACACGCTGTACCCGGACGCGAGTGGCGCCGCGCCGAGCGGCGGCCTCATTTTCGGTGGGGCCGTCAACGACCTCTACTCGCGCGGCCCGACGCTCTCCGACCAGGACATCAAGGACATCGTGCTGGAGCAGATGGCGGTGCAATCGATTCCGGTGGACCCACGAGGGATTTACGTGGTGCTCACCACCCCCGACGTGACGGCGAGCTCGGGGTGGGCGGACCGCTACTGTGCGTTCCACGACTTCGTGATGCGGAACGGGGGGTCTCACAAGATTGTCTACGTCGGCAGCCCCCGGCGGTCACCGTCGAGATGCGCGCCGCAGCTCACCGGCCCGAACGGCGATTACAACGCCGACGGCATGGCGTCGCTCGTCGCGGCCGAGCTGTTCAACGCGACCGTGGACCCGGTGTTCAACGCGTATTACGACAAGCTGGGACTGGAGCCGGCGGACAAGTGTGCGTGGAGCTACGGCGAGACGTACACGACGCCTAACGGTGCCCGCGCCAACGTCCGCCTGGGCAGTCGCGACTTTCTCCTTCAGCAGCTCTGGGTGCCCACGAAGAAGGGCGGCCAGTGCGCACTCGCACGTCCATGACGACGCATCCCACTCGCCTCGTGTCCGCGATGTTCGCGGCGAACCTGATCGCGGTCCTTACGGCGTGCGCGACGAGGCCTGCGCCGCCAGCCTCGGCGACGCCGGCGGCGAGCGCGATCGAGCTGCGGGCGAGGTTCATTGCGGACCGCATCTTCGTGCTGGTCCCGGTTCGGGGCGGCGACACGCTCGACCTCTACACGGACACGGGCGGCGGACTGTTCGTCGTGCGCGGCGCCGCCACCCGTGTCGGCTGGCGGGACACGTCGGTGATCTCACTTCGCGAGATCGCCGTGGACAGTCAATTCCCCGTTCCGCTGGGCGCGCCGGGTGGGAGGATGCCGGTTCTCGTCCCGCCGCCCAATCGAGCGCTGGACTTCGACGGCATGCTGGGCCAGGCGTGGTTCGCGGACCGGGTGTGGACGTTCGACTACGCCGCGCGTCGGCTGCTGCTGCACCCGCACGCTCCCGCGCCGGCCCCGGGAGCGCGCAGCGTCCCGCTGGGGTTCCAGACCGACTCGAGCGGCAAGCGAACCACGTCGTTCCCGCGGATCGCCGTGGTCGTGGACGGTGACACGCTGCAGTTGCTCTTCGACACGGGCGCGACGGGCGCGCTGCCACCGGCGGCCGTCAAGGCGTTAGGCGACTCGCTCCCGCCGGTCCGCGCGACGAGCTTCATCACCACCGAGGTGTTGAATCGGTGGCACGAGCGTCACCCGCAGTGGAGGGTGCTCGCCAACGCGGATGAGACCATTCGGGGCATGCGGATGATCGAGGTGCCCGAGGTGTCGATCGCGGGGGTTCGCGTCGGGCCGGTGTGGTTCACGGAACGGCCCGACGCGAACTTCCACCAGTACATGTCGCAGTGGATGGACCGCCGGGTGGATGGTGCGTTAGGCGGGAACGCGTTGCGATTCTTCCGGGTCACGGTGCACTATCCCGCGGCGGTCGCGCATTTCGTGCCCGTCGCGGGCAGGTGACCGGAGTCGTCAGCGCAGATACCGGCCGTTCCGGGTCGCCCGCGACGGCGCAAGATTATCGTCGCGGCGGGCCGGCGCACTCGTGAGGTGAGCCCCGCAACTCAGGATACGGAGGTGGCATGCCTGACGAGTCCAGCGTCTCGGTGAACCGAAGGGATTTCCTCGGGCTCGTGGCGGCCGGTGGCGGGGCCATGCTCCTGGGCGGCCCGCCGCCAGCCGTCGCGTCGTCGGTGCGCCAGGGCACTCGGCCGAACATCATCTACATCTCCGCCGACGATCTTGGCTACGGCGATCTGAGCGGGTACGGCCGAGCCGACTTTCAAACTCCCGTGCTCGATTCGCTCGCAGCCGCGGGGACCCGGTTCACGCAGGCGTACTCCATCGCCCCGATCTGCACGCCGACTCGCGTCGGGTTCATGACCGGACGATATCCGGCCCGGCACCCGGTCGGACTTCGCGAGCCGCTTACCTTGTCCGCTGCCGACCGTCGCGTCGGGCTCGATCCGGCGCAGCCGACTGTCTCGTCGCTCCTCCGAGATGCGGGTTACACCAACGCACTGTTCGGGAAATGGCACCTCGGCATGCGCCCCGAGTTTCATCCGAACCGGCACGGCTTCCACGAGTTCTTTGGCCCCCTCACGGGCGCCGTGGATTATGTCGCGCACAGCGATGTCATGGGCGCACCCGACCTCTATCGCAACGGAGAACTGGCGCAGGTGGAGGGCTACCTGACTGACGTACTTGCGGACGAAGCCGTGAAGTTCATCCGTGCCCGTCGCGAGCCGTTCTTCCTGAGCCATCAGGGCACCGCCCCGCACGCGCCCTGGCAACGCCGCGGCGATGCGCCCATGAAAACCGACGCGCCGGTTCCGGGGTTCAACGCCGGGCCGGGTGATCGCTTTCCCGATATGGTTCGCGCGCTCGATGATGCGGTGGGTCGGATCCTCGCGGCGGTCGCCGACGAGGGCATGGCGGACCGCACGTTGATCATCTTCACGAGTGACAACGGCGGTATGCAGCATTCGAACATGGGTGGCCTTGCGCGGGGAAAGGGCCATGTATGGGAGGGCGGGATCCGCGTCCCCGCCTTCGCGCGCTGGCCGCGGGTAATTCCCGCCGGCGTCACGACGACCCAGGTGGCGACCACTCTCGACTGGTCGGCGACGATCCTCGCCGCGGCTGGCGTGTCGCAGCCGGCGACGCATCCCTTCGATGGCATCAATTTGATGCCGGTACTCACGGGACGTGAGCCTGCGAGAGAGCGAACCGTCTTCTGGCGCCTGGGCCAGCGTGCGCGCCAGGGCGCGGTGCGCCAGGGAGCGTGGAAGTATCTCCGGGATGAACGTGGGGAGTACCTCTTCGACCTCGTGCTCGATCCCGGTGAGCGCAGCGATCGCAAGGCCGACGACCCAGCCCGGTTCAAGCGTCTCGAGGCGGCGTACAATGCGTGGGAGCGCGAGATGCTGCCGCCGGCCCCTCTCTCGGGGTCGTGAGCCGATTCGCAGCTCGCCGCCAGGAGACTCGGTTGGCCATCCGCTCTATC
>DASURJ010000867.1:0-7293 GCA_036280115.1 Gemmatimonadaceae bacterium | reverse complement strand
CGGATTCACGAATCATCGTTTTGTTGCGGCCGCAACAAAACGATGATTCGTGAATCCGACCCCAATTTCCGGTTACTCCGCGCGAAGCGCCGTCAACGGGTCTGCCCGGGTTGCTCGGCGTGCCGGAACGAGGCTCGCGACCGTCGCCACGGCGAGCAACACCACGAGGACGGCCCCGTACACGAGCGGATCGCGCGTCGACGTCTGGAACAGCAGCGGCTCGACGAACCGGCCAGCGCCGAGTGCGAGGACCACGCCGCCGGCCAGGCCGAGCGCGGCGACTCGCAGCCCCTGGCGCAGCACGAGTCCGCGAATGTCGTTCGCTCGCGCGCCTAACGCAACACGCACTCCCATCTCGTGCATGCGCTGAGCCACCGAGTACGCGACCACGCTGTAGAGCCCGAGCGACGACAGGACGAGCGCGATGAGGCCGAACGCCGCGAACATGGTCGCGCCGAGCTCCCACGCTCTGAGCTCCGTGTCCAGCGCGGATCGCATCGGCCGCACGTTCGCGTACGGCAGGCCGGACATCACGGTCTGCATGACCCGCCGGACCGGCTCGATGAGCACGTCGGGGTCCTCGCCGGTGGGCCGAACGAGGAGAAACCGCGCCCGTGTGTTCGGCGGTACACGCCCGAGCGGCAGGTAGACCTGCGCGAGGTCATTATCCTCGACGACGCTGCCGCGGTGCGTGTCCTGCGCGATCCCGACGACCTCGAAGCACGGCGAGTCTTTCTCGCCAGTCTGTATGCAGCGGCCGATTGCCTGCTCGCGCGGCCAGAGGGCTCGCGCGACCCGCTCGTTGATGATCGTGACCGGCGGTGCGCCCGGGCGCGTATCCGAGTCCTCGAAGGCGCGGCCACGAACTATGCGAGTCCCCACCGCCGCGAAGTACTCCGGCTGCACGACGTGCTTGAGCGGCCCGTTGTCGAAGTCGACGACGGAGTCACTCCCCGGCACCTTGATCCCGATCCCCATCGACCAGTCGCTGAACGGCGGCGCCTCGGCGACCGTGGCCGCGGCGACGCCGGGCAGCCGGGCCGCCGCCTCACGCACGAGGCGGAAGTACTCGTTGGCGCGGACGCTGTCGATCCCGACGGAGCGTAGGTCAATGGACGCGATCACGAGCCGATTGACGTCCACGCCGAGCTCCACCCCGTGCACGTTGCGCAGGCTTCGCACGAAGAGCCCGGTGCCGACGAGCAGAATCACCGAGACCGCCGCCTGGATGACCAGGAGGAACGTTCGGGTTCGGGAACGCGCGACTCCCGTTCCGCGACCGCCCTCCTTGAGCGTGCGAGCCAGGTCCGGCGCGCTTCCCTGAAGGGCCGGCACGAGTCCCGTGAGCAGACCGACCGCCACCGTCGCCGCGGCCGTGAACGCCAGCACGCGACCGTCGATGGCCGCGTCGGGCCACGCGAAGTCGGCGAGGAGGACCTTCTGCACCAGTGCGCTGCCCCACTGAACCACGGCCAGCGCCGCGAGCCCGCCCAACACGGCCAGTACCACGGCCTCGGTCACGAGCTGGCGCACGAGCCGGCCACGGGGGATGCCTAACGCCAGGCGCACCGCGACCTCGCGGCGGCGGGTAAACGCCCGGACCAGGAGGAGGTTCGCGACGTTGGCGCAGGCGATGAGGAGCACGAGGACAGACACGCCGCCGAGCAGTATCGCCACCTTGCGCTCGCGCGAGAGCGTCCGCTGCTTCGACGGGAGTACGGACGTGAGCCGTCCACGCGCGGTCGTGTCGACCTTCGCCCCGTCCGCCTCGGTGCCCGCACGGTACGCCGCCGTGATCTGCGACGCCGCGACATCCTCAGTCAGGCCGGGCTTGAGCCGCGCGACGACCGTCATCCAGCTACTCCTGCGTTCCTTCGCCCAGTTCTCGCCGGCGAATCGCAATCCCTCGCCCGCCGACACGGGGATCCAGACGTCGACGCCCTTGCTTCCTGTCCCCACGAATCCCTGCGGCGCAACCCCCACGATCGCGAACTTCCGCCCCGCCAACTCGATCTCCCGCCCCACCACGTCGCGTTCGCCGCCGAACTCACGTTGCCACAGGCCGTACCCGATGACGGCCACCCTCGATCCGTTAGGCAGCACATCATCGCCCGGCCCGATGAGCCGGCCGAGCGTGGCGCGGACGCCGAGCGTTCCGAAATACGTCCCACTCACCATCACGCCGTCCACCTTCCGCGCGTCGCCACCGAGCCCGAGCGACACCGGGTTCGGGTACGTGTGCATCGCGACCCCTGCGAACGCCGGAACGCCGTCGCGCACGTCGACGTACCCGGGATACGAGAAGCTGCTGTTGAAGTGCTCCTCGCCGTCCCACCGGAAGGAGAGCTCCACCCGGTAGAGCTGTTCGGGCCCCACGACATGCGCCGGCGGTCGAAGCAGCAACCGGTCGATGATGCCGAACATCGTCGCGTTCGCGCCGATCCCGAGCGCGAACGTCGCGATGACTGCGGCGGCCAGCCCCGGCGAGCGCCGGATCTGTCGGCGAGCGTACTCGAGGTCGTGGCGAAGGGCGTCGAGCCTCTCGGACATCGTCAGGATCTCCTCTCGCCGGCGGGCGGCGGCGTGCAGGTCTCGGCGCAACTCGGGAAGGGGACCGAACATCCGAGCCGCCTCGGTCCGTGCGGCATCGGGTGACCAGCCACGCGCGGTGAGCTGCCCGACACGCATGTCGAGGTGGAACTGAATCTCGTCGTCCATCTCCGCCGCGGCCCGAGCGGGACGGCGGATGGCGAGTCGGAACAACCGGCGGACGCCGGGCCGGAGCATGGCGGTTGCGGCGTCAGGCAGTTCGCGGCGACGTGAGGATGCCCGTCACCGTCCCGGCATACTCGAGCCACCGCTTCGTCTCGGCCTGGAGGTACGCGCGGCCGGCGGAAGTCAGGCGGTAGTAGCGAGCGCGCCGACCGTTCTCGGTCTCACCCCACTCGGCCTCGATGGACTTACGCTCCTCGAGGCGAACGAGGGCGTGGTACAGCGCACCATCCTCGACGCCGAGCTTTCCGCCGGAGCGTTCCTCGAGCCATGTCGTGATCTCGAATCCGTGCATGGGTCCCCACGACAGGGCGCGAAGGACGAGCACGTCGAGCGTGCCGCGGATGAGAGCCATCCGTTGCATGATCAATCCCCCAGGTTCTATCCCCAGAATCTGGGGGTATAGTGGTCAGGAGCTCACCGTCTGTCAAGCCGGGCCGTCCGTCGATCGACAGCGGCGAGGCTGTATCGCGGCTGCTCCACTATGGCGACGCGCCCGGCATCGTGCCCGTGCCCGCGCCGTGGGCTTCCGCGCCTAACGTGGGGCCGGCGGAAGTGCGACCACCGTGTCGCGGATGACGACCAGGCGCCCAACGCGCCACGACCCACTCGAGCCGCGCTCGAGCACCGCGGCAACACGACCCCGGACCTCCAACGCACCCTGCCCGTTGGGTCGAACGACGTCGCGGTAGGTACCGAACTGGAACACGCGATCGTCCCGGACCTCCGTGACCTCGGGCGTGAATCGGGACTCGACGTACCGCATGGACGCGAAGGCCTGCGCGGCGCCGGACAGGAGAGCCGCACGGCCGCGCATGGTCGGGACGCCTGTCTCGGCGAACGACGCGCTGTCGGTGTAGAACCGGGCGAGCGCCGTCGTGTCGCCCGCCACCATGGCGCCCTCGACTCCACGCCAGGTACTATCGATCTGCGCACGCACGGCGGTCGTGTCCGCCGACGCCATTCGGTCCGGGCCTGCCCCAGCGCAGCCCACGGCGAGCGCGGGACCCGTGAGCGCGACGGTGATGAGAAGCGTGGGGCACACGCGCCGCATGGCGGGCTCCGGATCGCGAGTAAATCCTTGCTGTTCGGGGAGGGGTGAAGGTATCCACTGTCGCCGACGAGCGCTACGCGGCCGGCTTCCCGGCGTCAGGCGAGGGGCCGCCCGATACCTCCGGAGCAACGTGTGGTTCCTCCGATGACTGCGGGGATCTCGCGGCACGCGGCGAGCGAAACACGACCACCGCCAGCGGCGGCAGCGTCAGGCTCAACGACCACGGACGGCCGTGTTGCGGGACCGGCGACGTCTCTACGGCACCCAGGTTCCCCATGCCGCTCCCCCCGTACGAGCTGGCGTCGCTGTTCAGAATCTCGGTCCACACGCCGTGCACCGGCGCACCGATCCGATACTCGTGTCTCGGCACCGCCGAGAAGTTGCACGCGAACAACAGGGTGTCCCCCGCGTCGGCCGCGCGCCTGACGAAGCTCACCACGTTCCCTTCGTGATCGCTGCAGTCGATCCACTCGAACCCGTCAGGCGAATCATCGCGCTCGAACAGCGGCGGCGCCGCGCGATACAGCGTGTTGAGGTCGCGCACCCAGCGCTGCAGCCCCGCGTGCATCGCGTCGTTCGTCAGATGCCAGTCGAGACTGAAATCATGATTCCACTCGCGCCACTGGCCGAACTCGCCGCCCATGAACATGAGCTTCTTCCCCGGGTGGCCGAACATGTAGCCGTAGAGTGCGCGCAGGTTCGCGAACTTCTGCCACAGGTCGCCGGGCATCTTCCCGAGCATCGACTTCTTGAGGTGCACCACTTCGTCGTGCGAGAACGGGAGCAGGAAGCGCTCCGAGTACGCGTACATGAGGCTGAACGTGATCTGGTTGTGATGGTACCGACGGTACACCGGATCGAACGTCATGTACTCGAGCATGTCGTGCATCCACCCCATGTTCCACTTGCAGTCGAAGCCAAGCCCGCCGACCTGTGTGGGGCGCGTCACCATCGGCCACGAGGTGGACTCCTCGGCGATCACCGGGACGCCTGGATACTCGGCGTGCACGCGATCGCTGAGCATCCGAATGAACTCGATGGCCTCGAGGTTCTCGCGGCCGCCATACCGATTCGGCGTCCACTCTCCGGCGTTCCTCCCGTAATCGCGGTAGAGCATCGACGCGACGGCGTCCACCCGCAGGCCATCCACGTGATAGCGGTCGATCCAGAAGAGGGCGCTGCTGATGAGGAAGTTCCGGACCTCGAGCCGGCCGTAATTGAAGATGAGGGTGTCCCATTGCGGGTGGAATCCGAGCTCACGGCTCGCGTGCTCGTAGAGGTGTGTCCCGTCGAAGTAGCCGAGGCCGTGGCCGTCCCGCGGAAAGTGCGCCGGCACCCAGTCGAGAATCACGCCAATGCCGCGCTGATGTAGCGTGTCGACGAGGTGCATGAAGTCGTGCGGCCCACCAAACCGACTGGTCGGCGCGAAGTACCCGATCGTCTGGTAGCCCCACGAGCCGTCGAACGGATGTTCGGTGACTGGCAGGAGCTCGACGTGCGTGTACCCCATGGACTCGACATAGTCTGCGAGCTGCGGCGCCATCTCACGATACGTGAGCCAGCGTGCGTTCTCCTCGGGGACGCGCCGCCAGGAGCCCAGGTGCACTTCGTAGATCGACATGGGCTGTGTCGCCGCGTCGCGCGTCGCGCGGGCGGCTATCCAATCGGCGTCGCGCCACTCGTAGCCGTCGAGCTCCACGACCTTCGACGCAGTCTGCGGACGGATCTCCGCGGCGAAGCCGTACGGGTCCGCCTTCTCGCCGAACGCGCGGCCGTCGGGGCCCACGACGCGGTACTTGTACAGCGCGCCCACCTTCACGCCCGGGATGAACGCTTCCCAGACGCCGGCGTCGGCGCGCCGCGTGAGCGAATGGGCGGACGCGTCCCAGCCGTTGAAGTCGCCGACGACCGAAACGCGTGAGGCGTTAGGTGCCCAGACCGCGAAATGGACACCGGCCGTACCGTTCACCTCACGAAGGTGCGCACCCAGCTTCTCGTACGTGCGGTAGTGCGTGCCCTCCGCGAGGAGGTGAAGGTCGAAGTCGGTGAGGAGAAGCTCGGTCATCAGTCGACGCGGAGAGTTGTCATTCCGAGCGCAGCGCCTGCCCTGACGAGCGCGCGCGACGAAGGGAGGAATCGCCGTCCTCCCGGCAGAACGTTGTCATTCCGAGCCGGGTACCCGCGAATCGGGTGTTGAGGAATCGCAGTCGTCCCGGCAGAGGGGTCCCTGTACAAGAATGATTGCGATTCCTCGACTGCGGCCCTTCGGGCCTCCGCTCGGAATGACACGGCGATTCCTCGACTGCGGCGCTTCGCGCCTCCGCTCGGAATGACGGCGTGCACCATCACGAGCTCGGATTCGGTTCGATAGGGTAAAGGTCGAGCTGCACCGCGGGTGATTCATACGTGAGGACATGGTCAACCATTCGCGCGGGCGGCGCGAGTACGTGAGGCTCCGCGGTGCTCGCGTCGCGAATGTGTTGCACGTCGTAGCCCAGCGACACGAGGACGTCGGCGATGATCCGGCGGTGGCAGCGCCACCAGAGCTGCTCCGCGCACATGATCGCGGTCCGAAGACCCGACGCTACCATCAGAAGCTCGAACAGCCCGTCAGCGAACTCCTCCGTGGCAGTGTGGTCCGCGTATCCCCGGAAGGCGTCATTCTCCCAGGCGTCGTTCGGTGACGCGGGGTCCGGGCGGCGGCGACCGCCGAGCGCGCCGATCCACCGGTAGCTCAGACCCACGGCGCGCAGCGATGCCTCGAGGGCCGCCGTGCCGAATTGTGGCAGACGCCGCGACCCGGGAAATCGCCGCACATCGACGACGGTCTCGATCCCGTGTCCCCGGAGGACTTCCACGAACGCCTCGATCGCGCGCGTCGAGTGCCCGATCGTCCAGATGGTCATCCACCCCTCGGTCTCAAGGCTCGGGTTCTGACGACGCGAGCGAGGCCATGCTCGCCAGCAACTCTTTTTTGGCGTCGGCGAGGACCTTCGAACGATCGGAATCGCGTCCGACCTGCGCCGCGTCGAGAGCCTCGCGAGCGCTCGCGAGCGCGTCGGCCAACGCCGGGTACGATGCGGGGTCCAGGGCCGACACCGCGAACCGCAACGCGATGACCGCGTGGTAGCCCACGAACGGTTTGTCGGACGCAACGGTTTTCACGAGGAACGGCAGGTAGTCTTCCGACGCGACGACCTGCAGCAACGCCACCGCGGCCAGCCGCTCGCCAGGTGACGGGCTGTTGGCGAGCTCAGGAAGCATCGAGTGATATCCGAGTGCGAGTCCCCGCATGCTGCGAAAGACGGCCTCCATCCGTCTCGTGCGTTCGGCGCCTGGCGTCATCCGCTGCCGGGTTCGTTCATAAAGCTTGCCGTACGCGCGAATCTGGCCGCGAATGACGTCGAGCGTCGGCGTCGTCCTCTCGGCCTGTGCGATGACCTCCGCCGATGGCGTCGGGCTCGCCG
>DASURJ010000866.1:0-2609 GCA_036280115.1 Gemmatimonadaceae bacterium | reverse complement strand
CGGGCGCTCTGCTCATCTGGCGTCCTGCGAGTCGGCGGAGTTGTCGAGAGGGTCCGCGGGGGCGCGGGGCACGTCCTCGGTGTGCAAGGACACCCAAACTCCCGCAGTTCGTGAACAGGCAAAGCCCCGCACTCGGGGGGTGCTGTTTAGGATGTCGTTGTACCTCCCGCATCTGGCCGGGTGTGCATCGGCGAGTCGGGCCGCGGCCCGAGGAGTGCCCCCAGCTCGCGTAACCGATAGCTCCGCCCATCGATGTGGAGCACCTGCACATGATGGAGCAGTCGGTCGAGGATCGCAGTCGTGAGGATCTCATCGTCAGCGAAGACCGCCGGCCAATCGCGCACATGCTTGTTCGAGGTCAGCACGATGCTCCCGCGCTCGTAGCGCGCCGAGACGAGCCGGAAGAACAGATTGGCTTCGTTGCGGTCGAGCGGCCGGAAGCCGACTTCGTCGATGATCAGGAGCGCGGAGTTGAAGTACCGCTTCGCCCGGAGGCGCGCCGGCGGGACCGCGGCATCTGCGCGGAGCGCGTGCATCAGATCGTCGAGCACGAAGTGCGTGACCGAGAAGCCGTTCTTGATGGCCTTCACCCCGAGCGCCGCCGCGAGATGGCTTTTCCCCACCCCCGGCGGCCCGAGAAACAAGACGTTGGTCTTCTCGCGGATGAAGCTGCAGGTCGCCAGGCTCTCGATCTGGCGGCGGTCGACACGCGGCTGAAAGCTCCAGTCGAAGTCCTCGAGCGTTTTGCCGGAGGGCAGACCCGAGAGCTTGAGCATGGTCGTCACGCGCCGCTCGTCCTTGCGATCCAGCTCGCCGCTGAGCACGAGCTCGAGGAAGGCGAGTGGGGCGAGGTGCTCCCGCGTGGCTTGCTCCACGAGCTCGGGCAAACAGCTCGCCGGATAGTCGAGGCCGAGCGCGGCGAGCTTTGTGGCGACGGGATCGAGCGTGACGATCGGCACCTTCTTGGGCAGGGGGCTCATCGACAGGCCTCCTCGACCAGCGCGATGTAGGCGCTGAGTGGCCGCGCCACCGCAGCCGGCGCGGGGAGTCCCGGCAGGCCGGCGAGTTGCAGCCGGGCGCGTCGGCCCAGCGGCGTCGGCGCGCGGACGGTCGCCGTGGACGGCCCCTCGTAGTGCGTCGCCGTCAGGAGCAAACGCGCTGCGGTGTGCCGCGCGTGGCGCGCGCGCTCGCGGCCGTCGGCGAGGACCACGACATGCTGCGCCGTGCCGCGGACTTCGACCGTGTGGCCGACCAAGGCGAAGGGCACGGAGTAGCGGCGGCCTTCAAAGGACACGAGACAATCCCGGGAGACCCGGCGGGCGACGACACAGTCGAAGGGTTCATGCACGCTCGGCAGCGGCTGCAGGAGCAGCCGCTCGGCCGTGAGCGTCTCGGTGATCGTTGACCCGGTCATCGGGCTTGGGCGTCGATCGTGCCGCTCGGCTGCGCGCGCGTCGAGGGCGGCCTGCAAACTCTCGAGCGAGCGCCACTCCGCGCGCAAGAGATCGGCGAAGGCCCCGCGATCGGTCCGCACGCCCCGCTCGACTTTCCCCTTGTCGGAGCCGGTCGCGGCGCGACACGGGTCGACGGCAAAGCCGCAGGTGCGCGCAAAGGTCTGAAACGCGGTGCTGATCACCGCCGTCGGTCCGGCGCCGCTCGCTACCCCGGTGGCGAGATTGTCGATCCGAACCCAGAGCGGCACGCCGCCGTAGCGGGTGAAGAGAGCGAGGTGGCCCGTCTGCCACGCGAGCTGCGTCATCGTCGGGCTCACCCAGACGAAGGTCGCCCGGCAATGCGACAACGTGCCGATCAATCCATGCAGGGCGCGCCGCTCGCCGGCGATCAGGCCCTCGAAGTCGAACCAATCGTGCTGCGCCTGGATGCCCGGCGGCGTCTCGACCCGGCGGACCGCCTGGACGGGTGGGTCGGCAAACCGCCGCTTGAGCGAGCGGCGGACGGCTTGATAGCTGCCGGTGAAGCCGAACTCACGCACGAGGATCTCGTGCAGCATCTGTGCCTCGCAGTGGCCGGTGCCCTCGGGTACGACCCGTGGATCCTCAAAGCGCGCGAGCACGGCGTCGACCCGCTCCTCCCACCCCGCGAGCGCGCTCGCGCGAATACAGCGGCCGTCAGGGGCGTCGACCGATCGGCCCAACCGATACCGGAGCGTCGATTCGTCGACGCCGAGTTGCGCGGCGACTTGCCGGACCGACACCGCTCGGTCCACCATCTCTTGAGCAATCATCACGTGTGTCCTCCCTAACTTCGCCATCGTGCGCTCCGCGCCGGGGGTCCGGCGCGAAGGGTGCCGCCGCCAGCGGCACCGTCAAGCGAGTGCGGGAATTTGGGTGTTCACACGTGCGGGAATTTGGGTGTTCTCCTACACCATGGCCGCACGCGGCGCATCTCAGCCTCCGCGGCCTCCATGCTCGGCCACTCACCGCGCTCCACGAGCTTCGCGAGGCGCTCCTTGAAGCCCGCGGTGTCCGTGAGGTTCTCCGAGAGGTAGAAGCGCCAGCGCTCGCGCGCGTTCACAGCCCAGCGGTCCCACGTCTTGAAGAGGTAGCCGAGGCCAGCCGAGTGGAGACTCGGCTCGTCAAGCATGGCGC